>NZ_JBHUWH010000064.1:0-25048 GCF_042670125.1 Kitasatospora sp. NPDC057198
CAGCAGCGGGGCCGGACCTCGACGCGCACCGACCGCGCACGGACCCGGGAGGACAGATGGCCAGTCCGCCCCCTGCCCCCGGCTCCGGTGCTGACCCCGGTTTCGGCTCCGGCTCCGGTGCTGGCCTCGGCTACAGTTCCGGCTCCGGCTCCGGCTCCGAGGAAGGGCTGTCCGCGGACGACGCCGTCCGGGCGATGCTGCTCCTGATGCCCCGGGTCGCCGCCCGGGTCAAGCGGATCGCCGTTCCCGAGGCACTGGCCGGGTTCCAACTCGCCCCCCGGCACCTGTCGTTGCTGGCCTACCTGGTCTTCGACGGCCCGATGCCGGTCGGAGCGCTCGCCGAACGCCTCGAAGTCGCCCACACCACCGCAAGTCTGATGATCGGCGACCTCACCCGTCAGGGCGTCCTGGAGCGCTGCCCCGACCCCGCCGACCGGCGGCGCACCATCGTCTCGCTGACCGCCGACCCCGCCACCCGCACCGCCGTCGAACGCTGGCTCGCCAACGGCTCCGCCTCCTGGCGCACCGCGTTCGCCCCGCTCAGCCCCGCCGAGCGCGCCCTGTTCGTGCGCACCATGGCCGCCTACGAACAGGGCACCGCGGACGGCGAGTGACCGGCCGCGAGACCCGTCGGACTCACCGAGAGGACCGCCGGGTCGGCTGCGAGGCCCGTCAGGCCGACTCCCACAGGTGCACCGCGCCGCCGTCCGCCGCGACCGTCGCCCAGGTACCGCTGCCCGCCGCGACGACCGCCCCCGCGACGACAGGACCGGCCGGGTAGGCGACCTCGCCCCGCAGCGCCAGCCCTGACGGACGGCTGTCGGCCGGGTCGGTCAGGACATCGACCAGCCAGTGCCGGGCCCGGCCGGACTGCTGGTCGGACTCGGACGTCCCCGCAACCAGGGTGTCCTCGTCCAGGAACGCCGCGTCGAAGTCCCAGTACACCCGGTCGTTACTGGTGCTGGTGCTGGTGCTGGTGCTGGTGCTGTTGTGGGGGTGGGGTGGGGGTACGGCGCCCTCGGCGTCCAGCTCGGCCAGGGTCTCTCCGCTCTCGGCGTCCAGCAGGAGCAGCGACCACTGCCCGGTGTCGACCTCCAGCAGCCACCGCCCGGACGGGCTCACGGCCAGCAGGAACCGTTCCTCCGCACGCCGTTCGACGACCAGCCGCCGCCCGTTCCACCGCCCCCGCAAGGCGGGCGAGCCCTCCTCGCCCACACCGATGCTCAGCCCCATCCGGGACGGATCCGGACCGGCGAGGTGGACGGACCCCGAAGCCACGGTCTCCGTCACCGCCCGGCCGAGGACCCGCCCGCTCGCGGCGTCCAGCACCAGCCACCACTCGTGACCGTTCGCCGCGCCGGGGTCGTCGCCCTCCAACGGCCCGGGGACGTGCGCCCACAGCAGCGTGCCGTCCGAGCCGGGAGTGACCGAGCCGCCGTCCGGGAAACGGTGCCTGGGGTCGTCCGCGTACGCCTCGAACGACGGGTGCAGCGAGCCGCAGACCCAGCAGCCGTGCCGCACCTCCCACACCGTCGACCCGTCCGCCGCCACCGCCCGCAGCGCGTGCGTGCCCGCGAACACCGCGACCTCCAGGCCCGGCAGCACCGCCACCTCCCCGAACCGACGCGGCCACGGCGCCGGGAAACGCACCGCCCCCACCGGGACGCCCGGACTCTCCGCACCTCCCAGCGCCACGGCCCCCACCTCGGCGTCCCCCTGCTGCACGAGCAGCCGCCGCCCACCGGAGAACACCCGGAGCTGCGGCAGTCCGAACGGGAGCGGACCGGGCCGGTCGGAATGGGCGGGCTGGGCGGGCCGGTGGGGTTGGCCGGGCCGGTCGGGTCGGCCGGTCGGGGGAGGTGAGCTGAGCGGGGCGGTGACGGTGGTGACGAGACGGGCGGCGACGGGCATGAGGATCTTCCAGTCACGGACGCAGGCTGTGCTGGACGACAGCGTGCACCGTAGGGCGGAGTGGGGCCCGGTAGGGCACTGGGCGGGGGAGCCGGGGCGGGCGGTCAGTGGTGTGGGCTCCGGTTGAGCAGGAGGTTCCGGCGTTCCGCCAGTGTCATTGAGCGGGGGTGCAGGAGCGAGATCGCGGCATCGTTCTCCTCGGCGAGGGTGAGAGCCGCCGCGGCCGCCGCTATGGACAGCGGGGCCAACCGGCCAGCCTCCCACAGCAGGATCTTCAGTCGACCGTGCTGGCCCGCCCGCCGGAACCCGGCGACCAGGTCGGGGAACTCCGCGGGGGCGCGCACCGACGGGGCCAGCCGGACCAGGCACTCCGCGACCACGAACTGTCCGGAGGCGTGGAACGCGGCCACCACCGCGCCGAGTTCAGCCGCCGGCCAGGCACAGGCGACCGCTGACACCAGGTCGTCCGGCGAGATCCTCGAGTGCCCGACCTGGTGCAGGGCGGGCAGCCACTCGGCCCGGAAGCGGTCCGGGCCCGAGGGCTGCGCCCCGATCCAGTCGAGGAACGCCGCCTTGTCCGCGTTCCCCGTGGCGGTGAGCGCGCCTACCGCCGCGACCACCGCAGCGAACGGCGGCACCGCCGGACGGGCCGCGAGGCTACGCATCCCGTGGGCGAGCCGGGCGAGCAGCGCGGTGCCCTCCGCCTCCACGGCGCGCGTGCGGAGGGCGAGTCGGGCGTACAGCTCGGTGCGGCCCGCCGGGACCGGGGCGGCCGCCGGCGGTACCACGGGTGGCGCCGGGAGTGGTGCTGCAGGTGGTGCCGCAGGTGGTGTCACTGACGGTGCCGGAAGTGGGATCTGCGGGCCGTTGGCCTCGAGCGCGGCGTTCAGCATGGTGAGCCGGAGTTGCTGTCCGGCCGCGCGCAGCCCAGCGAGGACGGCGGGGAGTTCGCCCGGCTCGCGGTGAGTGGGGATGCTGCGGACGATTTCGTTGGCGAGGCGGGAGAGTCGGGCGTCCTCGTAGGTGGCCAGCAGTGCGCCGAGCCCCGCGGCCGGCCAGGCCCCGGCCGCCGCAGCGGCCCAGGCTCCGGACTGGTAGCCGCGGCCGTGCCGCGCCAGCATCCGTTCGGGGGGCGGTAGTTGACCGGCGGCGTGCAGGGTGCGGATCCAGTCGGCGTACACCGACTCCTCGGCGTGCGGCCCTGGCTCCGGGACGCTGCCCGGCGCGGTGTCCAGCGCGGTGTCCAGGGCAGTGCCCGGCGCGGTGTCCAGTACGGTGCCCACCGCAGTGCCGGCCAGGAGCGTCGGGGCGGACGCGGGCAGCGGGGCGGTCACGGCCGTCACCGGGCTGGCCGGGAGCGGGCTGTCCGGGGGCGGAGCGGCCGGGGCCAGGGTGGGTGGGGGCGGGACTGCTGGGAGCGGGGCGGCCGGGAGCGGGGCGGCCCGAGGCGTCTGGCGGACGGTGCTCCGCTCGGTCGGGAGGTGCGTCTCCGGGGCGGGGGTGGTGGTGAGGTGGCGGAGTCGGTCGAGCACCTCGGTGGCGGACCGGGGGCGTTCGTCCGGGTCCTTGGCGAGCAGGTCGAGGACCAGGCGGTCGAGTTCCTGGGGGACCGGGCCGGGTGCCTCGCGGCCGGGCGGGCGGGCCGGTTCGGACAGGTGGCGCAGCATTAGCGGTACGGGATCGCCCGCGCCGAACGGCGGACGACCGGTGAGGAACTCGAACAGGACGCAGCCGAGTGCGTACAGGTCTCCGCGGTGGTCGCCGGAGCGGCCGTGGAAGCGCTCCGGCGGCATGTACGCCATGGTGCCCATCACCCGGCTGTGCGAGTCGGAGCGGCCTTCGCGGTGCTTGGCGATGCCGAAGTCGAGGATCTTCAGCCGCCCGTCCGGGGCGAGGAACAGGTTGGCGGGCTTCAAGTCCCGGTGGATCACCCGTGCGGCGTGCGCGAAGGCGAGCGCGTCGCAGAGTTGGAGCGTCCAGCCGACCGCCTCGGCGACCGGCGGCGGTCCGTCCGCCCGCAGCCGGACGGCCAGGTCGGTGCCGATGAGCAGTTCCATCACCAGGTAGACCGTTCCGTCGGGTTCGTGGCCCAGGTCGTGGACGGTGACGATGCCGGGGTGACCGAGGCCGGCCGCGAGCCGGGCCTCGTTGAGGAACAGTTCGGTGCCGCGCGGGTCGTGCAGGTCGGTGTGCAGCAGCTTGACGGCCACCCGGCGCCGCAGCGCCGCGTCCCACCCGTGCCAGACCTGGCCCATGCCGCCGCGGCCGATCAGCTCGTCCAGCCGGTAGCGCGCGGCGAGTACCCGTCCTGCGGCCAAGAGTGCCTCCCCGATCTCCCCGACCGGGACGCGCCGTGGCGGAACACGGAACGTGCGGGCCGGTCTGCCCGGGAATCTACCAGCCCGGCCGGGGAGCGGACCGCTGCCGTGGAACCGCCCCCGGCCCCTCGCCCGGGGGTGGCCAGCACCGCCTCCGGCACCGTCGGTTGGCAGTGTTCGAATGGGCGGATGCACGTGACCGAACTGATCAGCCACCTGCCCGGGACGCCGGTCGTCCTGGAGCGCTGCCGCGCCCTGGCGATGCTGGACGCCGTTCTCAGCCCGAACTGGGAGGCGCGGTACTACTCGTGCGACTCGCGGTGGGCGCCGGAGGAGGTGAATGCCTCGATGCGGAACGGCAGCGGGGACGAGTACTCGATCGTCTTCACGGAGACGGGCGCCTTTGTCCGGGGCTTCGACCACGAATCCGCGCTCAGCCCGGCCAGGCAGAGAGTAATGGAGCAGGGGACGGTAGGGCCGTGGCCCGGACTGCTCGACGGGTTGCCGGAGGTGTTCCGGGCCCAGGTCGAGGAGCCCGCGTTCTGCGACGACGAGCAGTTGCAGGCGACGGTGTGCTTCTGGCGAGAAGCGGCCGACACCGCCTGGCGGGCAGGCGCCCCCGCACCCGTGCCCGAGGGCGTCGAGGAGGACGGCGGCGCTTCCTGGCTGTTCGAACTGCTGCTGGACAACAGCCCCGAGGCGTACCGGAGTTTCGCCGAGGAGTACTACGAGATGGACGTCGACCTCGACGCCGTCCGTCACGTGTGCGCGCTGCGGCCGCTGACCCAGGAGGTCGTGAGTGCGCTCAACCCGGAGCTCGACCTCGCTGACCTCGCCGGGGACATCGCGGAGATCGGCTACCCGACCGGCGAATGAGGCCCTGCTGACCGGACTCCTGTCAACCGGGCCCCTGCCGGTGAGGTGCCTGCCGGTGAGGTGCCTACCGGTGAGGTGCCTACCGCTGGGGTTCCGGGGAGTTGGTGCTCCGGAGCACAGAGGGTTGGTGCGCAGAGCTCCGGTATGTGGGCCTCCGACGGCGGAGTGCGGTGGCCCCGGGCGGTACGGGGCCACCCCGGACGGGTGGAGCCGACGAGGGGCGGGGCGGCCGGCTCCGTGACGGGCGGGTCCGCGGCGGGCGGATCCGCGGCGTGGGCGGGCTGGGCCCGGCGCCGGTCGGTAAACCCGCCGAGCGCGACCCGCCTGCTGGGGACCGGCACGTGGTCGGGCGGCCCCGGCTGGACGCAGGCCGTGTTGAACCGCTCCCCGGGCCCGGGGCGGCAGTTCTCACGGTCGGCGCCGTGACCCGGCCCGGTCTCGGAAGCCCGTACCCGCTCGCCGGGGTGCGGCCGCGGCAGTGACCTCAGCAGCCGTCGGCGCCGCGCGGACGCGGAAGACGCGGAGCCGAGCACCCACCAGGAGCAGGTCACCGACCCCACCGCCCTCACGGTCGCGCCCCAGCGCAGCCCGGACCTGCTGAGCATCGTGCGAATGTCCGTCACCGGTTCCTCCACTTCCTGACTGGGCGTCACATCGGTTCGCCCGAGCGGCGCCGGCACCGGACCGGCGTCGTCGGTCCCAAGACTGGTCGATCGGAAGGGCCCTGTCTCTGCAGCCTCCTACCGTCTTTTTGGTGAGGCTGGCTGCACCGTGAAGACGGAACCTGGCATCAATGACAGTCGGTGCGCGCCTCGTTACTTTGAGGTCATGCGAATCCTTGTGCAGGCAATCCGTTCCCGCTGGTCCAGGCTGCTGCCCGGGTGGCCCGGCCGTTCGACTTCCCACTGGGCGCGCCTTCTCGCGCTCCTGACACTCCAACACGCGCCGGGCGGCGTCGAGCCGCAGCCCGCCGGGGCGGTGCGCTCGGGGGTGCTGGGGGTCGGTGACGTCCCGCGAGGTCACCTCCAGCGCGGCCGGGCCACAGGCATCGCCGGGGCCGGAGGTGCGGCAGAACGAGCGGTCCGGACGGGTCCGGGCGTCCGGACGCAGCCGTGGCGATACGTCCATCGTGGGCACCAGGCGATCGTCCGCGGCCCGTGGCAGCGGCAGACCGGGCAGACTGGCCGGCTCCGACCGCAGTCGATCGACGCCTACCCGCCCCCGGTCCAGTGCGCCGTACCGGGCCCCGTGTTCGCGCCGATGTTCGGGCGTCAGTGCCAGGTCCACCAACGTCCCCGCCGGGCCGCCGCGGCACAACACCGACCCGTTCGGCTCGCACAGCGCGCCACGCCGCCCGGTCAGACGGTCGTGGAAGGCCCCTCAAAAGCGTGCCGGCTCCGCGAGTGGATCACTCTGAGCGCCCTGAGCACCCTGGTCCGGCAAGTTCACCACTGCGGCCTTCGCGTCAAGTTCTGGCTCTCTCGGCCGAGTCCAGGGGCACGTGAGAACCGCTCCAGTCTCCGGAAAATCCCCGTGCGGGTGACACGTCCTCGTCTCAGAAGCGCGGGCGGCCGTAGCGGCAGCGAACACCCCACGTGCCGGTCGGGGAGAAGGTCTCGCCGTTGGCTCTGGTCACTGCGAGGCTCGCCCTCATGCCGTCGAACAAGACCCGGTCACCTGGCGCAAGGAACAGCGGGCTCGCCAGCTCGCAGAAGTAGCCGTCGTCATTTTCAAGGTCATCGAGCATCACGAGCCGCGAGACCGGGGTGACTCCGTCAGTGGGCAGGCGCATGCCCTGGACTGTTCCACGGAGGTGACAGCCACCACAACCAGTTTCGAAGCAGCGGCCCTGCGGTTGAACGACAAGATCGACCAAGGCTCAGTACCTCGGGGTCGGCAGACCCTCGGCGTACGGGCGGAGCGGCGTCGGCAGTCTGGCGCTGTGCTGAGCACGGGGGAGGCACGGGCCGCTCGCGAGGAGCGGTTGCGGGCGGTAGCGGGAGTGGAGCGAGGCGCTGGAGGAACGGATCCAGCTCAGTGGAGAGCAGGAGCGTGAACGGAGGCGGGTTGAAGTCCGGCGGGCGGAAAGGGAGTTCTGGGAGGGGCGTCGGCGTGGCGGCATCGGCGAATTCGCCCAGGTCGAGGGTTCGGGCGGGGGCCGGTCCGGATCGCGGTGGTCTGGTCGGGCGCTTCCGTGCCGTCGCCAGGGCCGTCAGGCCGCAGATGGCCCTGGATTTCGCGGGAGGAGACGTCATCTTCGCCGTTTCGGTCGGTCTGCTGTTCGGCCCGTACCGTGCGGTCGGCTGGCCCCTGCCGGCGCTGCTGTTCCGTCCACGTCGGGCCGTTGCCGCCGCTGTGGGCCCGTCCGGTCTGTGCGTCGACACTGCGCGGCCGCGACAAGCAGACGGTGACCCGGGCTGCGGATGTCCTGGCCGACAAGGTCGAACAGGACGGTGCGGCCGTCGTCCCCACCGCACCTGGTCGGGACTGACACGGCCCGGTGCGGCACGGCCCGGCGCGGCGAGGACGGGAGGGTGTGTGTGCGGAGTCTCCCGCTATCGGAAGGGAGTTGAGCTGTGGCAGGGTCGCTGCCATGCCTTTCGACCACAACGACCACTACCACCGCCTCCTGCTGCGCCACCTCCCGCCCGGTTGCCGCACAGCGCTCGATGTCGGCTGCGGAACGGGCCGCTTCGCCCGGCGGCTGGCCGCGTCGGGGGTCGAGGTGGACGCGGTCGACCCCTCGGCGGAGGCAATCGAGGCCGCCCGGGCGCTGACCGGCACCGGGGCGGGCGGCCGGGTACCGAACTTCCGACAGGCGGACGTCACCCGGAGCGAACTACCCAAGGCGCACTACGACTTCATCTCCTGCCTGGCCAGCCTCCACCACATGCCGTTCGACACCGTTCGGGCGCTGCGGGAGTCACTGGCCCCGGGCGGGGTGCTGGTAGTCCTCGGCTGCTACCCGGAGAAGTCCCGGACGGACTGGCTGTGGAGCCTGGCCGCCGTCCCCGTCAACGCGGCCGCGCGCGCCGTCGTCGCCCTCACGGAGCGGCTCCGCGGCACAGCTCCCACCGGGCCCGGCGCTGTCCGGGCACCGGTCAAACCGCCGATGATGACCTATGCGGAGACGGTGCGGGAAGCCGCCGTGCTCCTACCCGGTGCCAGGGCGAGGCGGCTCCTGTTCTGGCGGTACCTGCTGGTCTACCGCGCCCCGGTCGGCGGCGGGCACGGAAAACCGTCGACCTCCGGCGGGGACGGTGCCGGCGCCCGCTCTTAACTTGCCGTTTAACCGTTGAGGCGGCCTCGGGTTGCTTCCTCATGGGCAACGAGTTCATCCGGGGTGCCGACGAAGGCGGGTCCGCACCCGGCAGGCAGGCGTTCCACCACCATGGCAACGGCTTCTGCGGCTGTCGCCGCAGGTCCGGCGGTCTGCGAACGCAGAGGTCCCGAGACCCGGTAACCGCCACCGGCTACGGGCTGGACGTAGGGGATGTCCCACGTCCAGCGTTGTTCCGTGCACCGACTGAAGTGCAGCTCGCCCATGCCCGTCCAGGGGAAAAGCTGCCGCAAGCTCGGTTCGGCGTAGGCGAGGTCCAGCAGCTCCGGACGCACGCACCCGTCAGCGCGGACCGCTCGCCAACCCGCTTCGACCCTGTCCGCGCTCGATGGATTCGTTGTCATCGAGCCATCATCCACTTCGCGCCGTCGGCGTCACGAGGTGGCACCTTGGCTTGCTCGTCGTGGCTTGGTTCTCTTCTTGTGGTGCGCGGGCCGGGGCGGGCGGGTTTCGGCGCACGCGCTGGTGAGGGGGCCTTCGTGTGGAGGCTCCTGGACCCGGGCCGGGGTAGCCTCGCGGCATGATCGAGTCGGACCGTCCCCAGCCCTCCTTGCCGAGGTGGGACCAGGTGGTCGCGCTGCGGGACTTCATCCACGGACGGACATACGCTGCCGCGGCTGCGACCATCCGCCTGAACGGAGAGCCGCCTCATGCTCCGGGATCCGCGTGGGTGCGTGTTGCGGAGGTCAACGGGGCCCTGTACGAAGTCACGTCCCACCTGTGCCGTCGGCTGCATGCCGAGCTCGCAACGGGTCGCTCCGGATCCGTCGCGGAGGAGTCATGGGCAGCCCTCGCATCGATCGCCGCAGCCTGGCGCGAAGACCCTGAGCTGCCGGGCGGGATTGTCGAGTTGCTGCCGGTCAAGCAGCGCTGACCGCGAGCTCAGGCGTTGCTGGGAACGCCATGCGTTCGTCGAACAGCTTGTTCTGCTGTAGGCAGTGGTAGAGCTGGCCGATCATGCGGTTGAACAGGTTTCGCAGGGCGGCCGCGTGCCAGTCTCCGTGTTCATCGCGCCGCCGGCGGTAGTGGGCCCTGGCTCCGGGTGAGCCGTTCCTTTTCCGTCGGCCGACCAGCACCCGATCAGTCCCACCACAGCACAACCAGAAGGTTCCTCTGGGCCGCTCCTTCGTAGAAGTCGCGCAGGGCACGGAAGTGCCCCAGCAAGTACTCGTTCCGATCTCCGGTGAGTTCCCGGCCGATCCTGGAGCCCGCGGCGCTCTCCAGGACTGGCTGGATCATCTGTGTGTCGATCTCTCCGAGCAGTGTCGACACTTGGGCGACTCCGGCCGGTGAGAGGCCCGTCGGGGTGGGCCCGAAAAAGCCGATCTCATGCGGATGCGTGTTGAGGAATCCCAGGTCAAGATCGGTGTCGCCGTCGGTCGCGCGATTGATCGCTTCCAGGTGGACAGCATCGAGCCGGGCCAGTTCGAAGGCTTGTCTCAGCATGGGCGGTGACCAGTCGAGATCGAGGCAGTCCGCCGATGGCGGATCCCAGCGGTGATCTCCGTTCGGCGATTCTTCGGCCGACCGGCGGCAGGCAGCGAGGTACTCCGCCGAGATTCGGGCAAGCTGCTGGGTGACGGCCATGACGACAGTATCCCGACACTGTCCACCGGATTTGCAGTTCGCTCAGCCGGCCCCCCTCGGCCCTGGCGTTCGCTGACCAGGAGCCTTCGCCCGTGAAGATGGACACGCGGTTGGTTGTCACGCGGCGAGCGCGAGCTTAGCGGTGTGGTGTCGGCGTTCGTATTCGTTGGGGCTGAGCTGTTCGTTGGCCGAATGCCGGCGGCGGGTGTTGTAGCGGGTCAGCCAGGCGAAGACGGTCCTCCTGCAGGTCGCGGGATCGCCGTAGTCGCGGGCGCCCTTGAGGGGCTCGCGTTTCAGGGACGCGTGGAAGCTCTCGCAGGCGGCGTTGTCCGCGCTGCTGCCGACCACACCCATCGACCGGGTGACGCCCAGGTGCGAGCACAGGTCGGCGAAGGCCCTGGCCCCGTACTGCACGCCGTGATCGCTGTGGAAGACCGCCCCGTCCAGACTGCCGCGGACCTGGACCGCCATCCGCAGCGCGTCGGCGACCAGGCGGCGGTGCGCATGTGATCGGCGATGTTCCGTGGCGGTGAAGTCCCGCTGGAACAGGTCTGGCACCGACGTCGGGGCAGGGTCCGGGAGGGTGGTGCGGACCCTTCTGCGCAGGCGTATGCCGACGATGCCGTGCGTGCGCATGACCCGGGCGACCCGCTTGTGGTTGCCCCGCGTGCCGGTCTCTCGCAGTTCCGCGGTCACCCGCGGCGAGCCGTAGGCGCCGCCGGAGTCGGCGTGGATGCGGCAGATCTCCTGGGCCGGGGTCCGGTCCTCGCGGCGGCGGACGGCTCTGGCATCAACACTGCCGAGCCACTTGTATTAGCCGGACCGGCTGACGTCCAGGATCTGGCACAGCCGCTTCACCTCGTAGGTGCCCCGGTGGTCGTGGACGAACTGGAAACGGCTCACCAGTTCGTCTCTCCGGCGAAATACTTGACCGCCCTGCGCTACTTCGCCCTCGGCGGCACCGAGAATTCCAGCCACAAGGCCCAGGGCAGCATGACCCGCCGTTGCATCGTCTGGCGGAACAAGCGCGCCGCCGACGACCGCCTACGCGAAATCGTCACCAGGGCGAACGTCGCTTGACGCGGTACCAAGGCCGCATGGTGATGCCGCCACCTGTCAACTACTGGGTGCTGCCGTCGTCGAGTCCGGCGATGACTTTGACGTCCGCTTCGGACATGTCCAGGATCCTGGCGATCAGGCGGACCTGCAGCAAATTCGGATTGTTCCCGTGGCGGAGCATGTGGATGGTGGACACCGACAGTCCGGCGGCCCCGGCCATGTCCCTGACCGGAATCCCACGCAGGTCCATCAATCCGGCGAGCGTCCGCCCGAACGGGTGCGGCTCCGACTGCCCGGCAGGGGCGAAGGCCGGGCCGATGACGACGTCGCCGACCTTGGCCTGGAAGCGGATCAGCCGGTCGCCCCTGAACCCGACCTTCGCGACGAACGGCAGGCTCTCGCCGTTGCCGGAAGCGACCGTCCCCGGGACTGACACCTCGGTGAACCTTGCGGCGGGATCACAGAGGTGGTCCCCGGTCTCTGCAGGACGTCCCGGCTGGACCCGGTCGACCTTCCAGACGCGGTTCCACCACGGAAGGTCCTGCAGCACCTCGTTGAAGAAGGGCAGCAGGACCGTTATGTCCACCGGGTCCGGAGGGTTCTTCTGGCCCACCCATAGGACACCGGGCCAGTACCTCAGTGCCGCGATCACGTCCGCAGTCAACGCGCGGTTGGCAGTCTCCACGGCCACACTCTCCCCCGATCGACGGAGCAGTGTCCCATGACGGGGCGAACGTTGTTGTGACTGTGATCGCTAGTTGCTCTGATCGGGAAGGTTCGCCGGGTTGGCGGTCAGTCCTGCTCGGATGCGGCTGCGAGATGGCGACGGCAGAGGTCGGCAGCCGTGAGGTGGGGCTTGTGCAGCGCGTCGCTGTAGAGCCGCATCTCACGGGCTGCTCGGTCCAGGTGCTGCCAGAAGGCGAGCGGCATGTCGAGGTCGTCGCCGAGATCGACCAGGCAGTCGAAGGCAAGGCCCAGCTCGTTGTGCTCCAGGAACTCAAGGGTCGCTGAGAGATCGATATCGGGCAGGCCCGCCAGGTGGGCCCGAGCAGTATCGAGGTGGCCACGGGTCCGGTTCCAGCCGACCTGAAGCGCCTCACGATCAACAGTCATGGCGCCAGTGTTGCTGGTGCTGTCCGTGGGGTCACGCGACTTTCGCCGGCCGCCGGCCCCAACGGATGCCCCTCTCACTGCGGATGCGAGCGCGTTCGCGGCGTTGGGCGGCCAGGACGTCGGGGTGGCGGGCGTTGGTGTTGCGCCGGCGCAGGTAGGCATGCAGGGCCCGGGTCTGGACGGTGCGGTTGCGGTGGTTTGAGTTCGAGTTCGAGTTCGAGTTCGAGTTCGCGATCGTGAACTGCCGCAGCGGCCCGAAGTGGGCTTCGATCGGGTGGGCCCAGGACGCGTGGGTCGGCGTGAAGCACAGCTCGACGCGGTTCTTCCTCGCCCAGCGCCGGATCTTCTCGCCCTTGTGGGCGGACAGGTTGTCCGGGAGGACGTAGATCGGGGCGCCGTCCGGGCGAGCCGCGCGGATCGACCGGAGGGCAGCCAGCGTGTTCGCGGCGCCCTTCTTGCGCCGGTCGACACCCCACAGGGTGTCGTCACAGGGTGTTGTCACCGGCCGAGTAGCAACCGTGGAAGTACCGCACTCCATGAGTGCGGTGGTAGGTCGCGGGATGCCGCTCGGGATGACCGACAGGTGCCCAGCCGGAGCCGGCGGTGGGGCGGATGCCGAGCGGCCCGAACTCGTCGAACGCGAACACCCGGTCCGGGAACCGCTCCAGGACCTCTTCGATTCGGTCGGGCTCGGTATCACGCTCGGGGTCCGGGGAGTCCTTCCAGGTCTTGGTGCGCTGGAAGGTGATGCCGCGGCGGGCGAGCAGGCACCGTAACGCCTCGCGGCCGATCCGGATCACGCGGCCGTGGACTTTGCACAGGTAGGCGGCGAGTTTGCGGATCGACCAGCGGGTGAAGGGCCGGCCGAGTCTGGCCGGACGGGTGGTGGCCGTCCGGACGACGAAGTCCTCGTCGGCCTGCACCAGTTGGGCGATCACCGGGACCCGGTTCCCGCCGGCCGAGGTCAGCAGCAGCATCGCCCGCCGGGACCGCACCGAGCTGGTGCTGCCCCGGCGCACGATCTGCTGCAGCTTCTGCCCCTCCCGGTCGGTCAACCTGCGCACACGGACAGGCTCGGCCACCACATCCCCAACGGTCGGATCAACGGACGCCACCGCACATCCAACCGCCAGAACCACCAACCCGGCGAACCAACCCGATCAGAGCACTAGTTTGCGTGTCTGCCCGCCGTAGCCTGCGGTTTTGACTTGTAGGCTGCGAGCTGTTGCGAGCGTTGCTTTGCGAGGTGCTGCCCAGCAGTGGTGGCTGTCGGTGATGCGCCGACGCCGTGGGCGTCTACGAACACTCGTGGAAGAAGCGGCCTTCGCGGTGGTCGGGGCTGACGAAGCCGTAGCCGTAGCCGTAGCCGAAGTTGAGGAAGTACGGATCGTCCGGGCTTTCGCCGCCGTCACTGATCTTGAAGAGGAACTGCCACGGGGCGTCGACGCGTGCGTCGATGTTGGGGTAGCAGGCGGCGCCGCCGAGGTAGTCGTGCAGGTCCTCCCCGTCGGGGAGTTCAGTGGCGGGACCTTCGCCGCGCATGCCACGCTGCCAGGCCGCCTTCTCGTCGATCGAGCGGTCGATCTCGGGCGGCACCGGCTGGAGATCGACGTGCCACTCGACGGGGATCTCGGTCTCGTCGGGGCTCCAGCGCCACAGGGTCCGTCCCTGCGTGCCGGGCGGTCCGATGGCGGCGAAAGGCGGGACGCGGCCGTCCGGCTGCACCAGCAGGACGGCGTCGCCGTCCTCCGCGCCAAGTCCGCCCATGATCATGCCTTCCTCGTGGAGGAAGAGGTAGGCCAGGCGGAGTTGGGGGCCGGGGACGGGGAACTGCCCGATGAACACCAGCGGCTCGCCGGAGGTCGGGTGTACCGGCCAGGCCGGTTCGGACAGCCAGACGGGCTCGCCGCCGAACTTGGCCACGGGGGTGACGATCGGCTGCTCGGCAGCCGTGAGAATCATCTGCTGGCGCGGCAGGAAGGCCGCATCGTACGGCCCGTCCGCTCGCCCGGTGGGACGCGCGATCATGAGCGGACCCTACGGTACGCCACCGACGAACCGTGTCGTAGGGTCGAGCAGCAGGAGAGCAGGCGGCGTCTGGTCAGTGGGCCCATCCACGAGATCGCCGCCCACACAGATAGTGCCAGGTTCCCACTTCGTGGCTGATCTCCAACTGCGGTGCGGCAGCTCAACTTCTCAACGTGACTTGATCGACCCTCGGACCGCCGCTCGCAAACTACGACTTGGAATCGCAATCCATCGACCGCAGTCACAGTTGTCTGATGCGGCACTCGATCTTTCAAAGACCAGTTACGGGACAGCGCTTAGGGTGGCGTGGAAGGAATCGTCCTCGCTTCGGAGCACCTCGTGACCGCCACCGTGACAGCCCGCCCGGTCGCCGGCCGGGCCACTTCCTTCCCGTACGCGAGGCCGGACGACGGGCCGTCCGTGGTGGTGGGCCGGGAGGTGGACCGTCGCGACCATGCGTGGGTCGTCGTGGAGACGAGGTTCCCGGCACCGTGGCCGCGCGGGGTCGGCCGGTGCGCGGTGGCGTCCGCCAGTGACCTCGACATCCGCGCCAGCCCGTGCGCGCTGTGGGCGGGGGACCGTTTCGGGGCGCTCCACCGGGAGGCCCGGTCCTGCCGTTGGGCTGGACGCGGTCTCCGCGAAGCGGACGGGGAGTGTCCGAGTGGCCGGGAACACCGTTACGGGGGCAGCGGATCAGAGCCCTTCTCTGCGGACGACGCCCCGGTGCGGGCCCACCTCCTGGGCTCGCCGGCACAGGACGGGCCGGGAGCGGGCCGGGCGGCGGACGAGTGGCTCGTTGCCGACGCCTCCGACAGCACGGTACAGACGGGGGTGGGGACGGGGATGGGGTCGGGGACGGAAATGGTGGCGGTCGGCTCGTTCCACGTGCCGCACCCCGACCCGCAACAGGCGGGACTCGGCATCGGTGGTGGGCCGGACAGCACCTCCCGGTGCTGGGGAGGTTGGGACGGCGGAGCCGGTGGCATGGTCGACCGGTTTCACGGCGAGGACCTCGTCCTGCCTGCGGCCAGCGCCTCCGGTGACCGGCTGCTGGCCGTGACGCATGCTCAGGACCGTCCTGCCGCGCACCGGGCCTTCGACAGGGCCGTCACCGCGAAACCGTACGCCGGCCCGCCGTTCCCGCGCTCCGGCACCACCTCCGACCCGGATCCCGATTCGGGGCCGGACGCCTGGGAGGAGCCACAGGACCACGTCGGCTGCACAGCCGGGTCCCTCCGCGGGGGTACGGCGGCTGTGGGAACGGCCGAGGGCGACGACGTGTACGGCACCGGCCGACACCGGCTCGCGGAGTTCGCGGAGTTCGCGGATCGTGCCGCACCCCGGGTGACCGTGCGGGGCGACTGCTCCTTCCCGGTGGCCGGCTCTGTCCAAGGGCTCGGTGACGGCAGCTGGTTCACCGAGTCCGCGCAGGACGGCGCCGTGCGCTTCTGGACTCCGGACGGCCCGAACACCGTCCACCCGCACCAGCGTGCCACCACCCGTGCCACCTCCGAGGCCCCGCGGGCCGGGGGTGGGCGAGGGAGGTCCGGTGCCGCGTAGACCCCCGCGCACGCTTCGCGCCCTCCCAGCGGGAGCGGACGACCGCTCCGGCGGCCCAGCGCAACGACAGCGACAACGACAGCGGCAGGAGCAGCGACGGGGCCAGGTGCCGGCCCCGGGCCAGGGGCGGGTCAGCACGTTGCTGATCGGCGTCTGCCCCGGGCTGCCGCTGTGCGAGGCCGTGCACACGTACCTCTTCGTGGACGGCCTCGATCTGATCACACGCAGCGACGCCCGTGCGGTCGGTGCGCCGCCGGGCCTGCTGCTCCGCCCCGGCGGTCCGCTCTGGCCCACCGACCAGGCCCGCACCGTGAACGTGGCCACGCTGGAACGGGGCGGGGGCGGCGTGCCCGGAGTCGAGGTCCGGATCCAGTTGCGGCGGGGGCGGAGCGTGGTGTGGAGCGGTCTGGGGTGTCCCGGGGCCGACGGCGGCGTCATCGAGGAGGTCCGCTTCGACCTGCGGCAGTACGCGGCCGAGCTCGAACGGGGATACGCCCGCTGGGGCGCCGGGAAGCGGGGGGCGGAACCCCGGCCGGCGGACGGTGGTGATCAGGGGGTGACGGGGGGTGACGGGGGTGATGTGAGGTGATGTGGGGTCAGACCTCTGGCTGCGCAGCGGGTTCACCGTACGGCGGCACTTCCGCGTCCGGTACTGCACCGTCAGCCGCACGACGCCCCCGCCGCGCCGTGCGGACAGGTCGTCGGGAGAGCCGGGACTGCCCAGCGGAGCGGGACCGCCGACCGCGCCCGAGCCCGCTTTTCTGGACTTGCCGGTCCATTTTTCGCTGCCTAGCGTGCTGAACGTGCCCGGACGCCACCGGGCCCGAACAGGAAGGTGCTGTCCCATGCACGCGATCCGGATCGAGGAGCACGGCGGCCCCGAGACCATGCGCTGGACCGAACTGCCCGACCCCGTACCCGGCCCGGGGGAGGTGCTGGTGCGGCTGGGCGCGGCCGGGGTCAACTACATGGACGTCGGCGCCCGCGTCCAGGGCGGGCCGGGCTGGGCGGTGCCGACCGTCCTGGGCGCCGAGGGGATGGGGTACGTCGCCGCGCTCGGCCCGGACGTCGACGGCCTGGCCGCCGGGGACCGGGTGGCCTGGTTCTACCACCCCGGCAGCTACGCCGAACTGTTGGCCGTCCCGGCGGACGCGCTGGTCAAGGTGCCCGACGCGGTGCCGGACGAGATCGCGGGCGGCCTGCTGATGCAGGGCCTGACCGCCAACCACCTGACCACCGAGACCTACCCCGTCGCCCCCGGCAGCACCGCCGTGGTGCACGCGGCGGCCGGCGGCGTCGGCCGGCTGCTCACCCAGCTGGTGAAGGCCCGCGGCGGCCGGGTGATCGGCCTGGTCTCCCGGGAGGAGAAGGCGGCAGTGGCGGAGGACGCCGGGGCCGACCACGTCCTGGTCCACTCCGGCGCCGGGTTCGAGGACCGGGTCCGCGAACTCACCGGCGGACGCGGGGCCGACGTGGTCTACGACGGCGGTGGCGCGGACACCTTCCGCTCCTCCCAGCTTTCGCTGCGCCCGCACGGCGTGCACGCCTACTACGGCCCGTTCATGGGCGTCCCGTCCCTGCGGCCCACCGACCTGCCCAACAGCATCCTGCTCAGCTACCCCGTCGTGCACCACCACGTCGCCACCCGCGAGGCCCTGGTGCGGCGCTCCGGCGAGGTGTTCGACATGGTCCGGGAGGGGCGACTGGTCCAGCGGATCACCGGCCGCTACCCCCTCGCCGACGCCGCCCGCGCGCACGCCGACCTCGAATCCCGCCGCACCACCGGCAAACTGCTCCTGCTGCCCTGACCGCCCCGTCCTACCCTGTCTCACCCCGTCCCGCCCCGTCCCCGGAGGAGAGCCGTGCCGCTGACCAGCAAGGGTGCCGCCACCCGGCAGCGCATCGTCGAGGGCG
This sequence comes from Kitasatospora sp. NPDC057198, assembly GCF_042670125.1. Lineage (NCBI taxonomy): Bacteria > Bacillati > Actinomycetota > Actinomycetes > Kitasatosporales > Streptomycetaceae > Kitasatospora > Kitasatospora sp. NPDC057198. The sequence goes on from NZ_JBHUWH010000064.1 coordinate 17,707, forward strand.
CCGCCGAGCAGATCCGCGAGCACGGGGTGTTCGCGGTGCGGTTGGAGGACGTGATGGCCCGCACCGCGACCAGCAAGAGCCAGCTCTTCCACTACTTCCCCGGGGGGAAGGACGACCTGCTGCTCGCCGTCGCCCGCCACGAGGCGGCCCGGGTGATCGAGGACCAGCAGCCCGAACTGGGCTCCCTCACCACCTGGGACGCCTGGTGGCGGTGGCGCGACAAGGTGATCGCCCGCTACCGCGCCCAGGGCCTGAACTGCCCCCTGCACACGGCGCTCGCCCAACTCGGCGGGGCCACCGCCGCCACCAGGGCGGTGACCTGCGAACTGCTCGCCCAGTGGCAGCGCCAACTCGCCGCCGGCATCCGCCACCTGCAGGACGACGGCGCGGCCGCCCCGGGCCTGGACGCCGACCGGGAAGCCGCCGCGCTGATGGCCGGGATCCAGGGCGGTGTGCTGATCCTGATGGCCACCGGAGCCACCGCCCACCTGGAAGCCGCCCTGGACACGGGCCTCGCCCGCCTGCGCGGGGAGACGGACCGGGAGGGCGGACCGGGAGAACGGGGCCGGGAGGACGGACCCGGGGACGGGCGCGGGGCGGCCGCGGAACGCTGAAGGACCGCGCCGGGTGGTGCGCGCCGCCCCCGGCGGGTTGGCGGGATCTTGACGCCCATGGGCGGTCACGCCACTCGTGGAGCGGGCACGCGCACCGCGAGACTGGAGACGTCGCCGACCGGGGCGACCAGGACGGCCAACGGCCCGCCCCCGGAACCCCGGCCCCGGAACCCGGAGCCCCGGCCCCGGAACCCGGCTCCAGAACCTCCGCACCATCGGAAAGAGGCACCCCCATGCCCGCCAGCACCGCCACCGCCACCAGCACCGCCGCCACCGCCACCAGCGCCGTCCTGAACGTCCCCGCGGCGGCCCCGGCCGAGGCCGCCGCCCACTACGCGGCCCGGCTCGCCTTCGAGGCGGACGTCTCCGACGTCCACGCCGACCTGGCCTCCGGCGTGCCCGGCATCGTGGTGGTCGACACCCGCAGCAAGGCCGCCTGGGACCAGGGCCACCTCCCCGGCGCCGTCCACCTCCCCACCGCGCAGATCGCCGAGCGGGCGGCGGAGTCGATCGACCCGTCGCTGACCGTGGTCACCTACTGCTGGGGCCCCGGCTGCAACGGCGCCACCCGCGCGGCGCTGGCCTTCGCCCGGCTCGGCTACCGGGTCAAGGAGATGCTCGGCGGCTTCGAGTACTGGGTCCGCGAGGGTTTCGCCTACGACACCGCCGCCGGCAGCGAGCAGCGCCCGATCGACGACCTGACCGCCCCGCGCTCGGGCATCTCCTGCGCCTGCTGATCCCCGCCAACCCGGCCATCTCGGCCCCGGACCGGCCCATCTCGTTCCCGGCCCGACCCCGTCCGACCCCGGTCAGGCCCCGGTCCGGTCCGGGCTCAGGCCCGGTACGCCTCCGTCGCCGCCTCGACGAACGCGCGGACCAGCGGATCGCCGTCGTCCTCCCGCCGGGCCACCACCACCCGGCTCGGCGCCAGGTCGACCAGCGGCACCACGGCCAGCTCGGCGGGCAGTTGGTGCCCGAGCGGCATCAGGCCGATCGTGCCGCTCCACAGGACGGCCTGCAGGCACTCCTGGACGCCCCGCACCACCGGCCCCTCGCGCGGGACGCCGCCGTGCCAGTACGCCTGCCACTGCGGGTCGGTGCCCGGCGGGAACCTGAACCAGCGCCGGCCGGACAGCTCGGCGAGCCGCAGCCGCTCGCGGCGGGCCAGTGGGTCGTCCGCGCGCACCACCACCCCCACCGGATCGGCCCGCAGCGTGCGCACCGCCAGACCGGCCCCGTCGAACGGCGCCCGGGTCAGCGCGACGTCCACCAGTCCGGCGCGCAGCCCGCAGGTCGGATCGGTCAGGTCGGTCTCCCGGACCCGGACGTCGACGTCCGGGCGGCTGCTGCGGAAGGCGGCCGCCGACCGGGAGACGCCCGGATCGGTGCTGTCGCCCAGGATGCCGATGGTGAGACCCGTGCGTCCGGCCGCCGCGGCCACCCGCAGCCGGGCCCGCTCGGCGCCGGCCAGCAGTGCCCGCGCCTCCTCCAGCAGCACCGTGCCCGCCGCGGTGAGCGCGACGCCCGAGGGCGAGCGGACGAACAGCCGCGCCCCGAGGTCGCCCTCCAGTTGCCGGACCGCCCGGCTCAGCGGCGGCTGGCTGATGTGCAGGCGACGGGCGGCCCGGCCGAAGTGCAGTTCCTCGGCGACCGCCACGAAGTACCGCAGTGTCCGTAGCTCCACGCTGCGACGATACCCATCCGGTATCGGCGGCGCGGAACGGGTCTTGGACAGCCGACCGGCCCCGGCGGTGGACTCGTACGGGCGCGGCCGGCCGGGCCCGCACCGCCACCGGGCCCGCACAGCGGCGTCCCCCCCCTACGGACGGGAACCATGGAAATCGCCTACTGGATCGTCGCCGGGCTGCTCGCCCTCCTCTACCTCTACGGGGGTGCGCTCAAAGTGCTCCGCAGCCCCGACCGGCTCCGCCCGATGATGGCCTGGGTCGACCGCGTCCCGCTGCCCGCCCTGCGCGCCCTGGGCGTCCTCGAACTCCTCGGTGCCGCGGGACTGCTCCTGCCCCCGCTGACCGGCACCGCCCCCTGGCTCGCCCCGGCCGCCGCCACCGGCCTCCTCCTGCTCCAACTCGGCGCCGTCCCGGTCCACCTGACCGGCGGCGACCGTCGGATCGGCCTCAACCTCGTCCTCCTGGCCGCCGCGGCCGCGGCCCTCCTGCTGTCCCTCGGGTAGCGGCCGTCCGGCCGGTCACCGGTCGGTGCGCCCGTGCCCGCCCCGCCCCAGGCGCGGGGTGACGATCCGACCGGGCGACAGTCACATGATCGGCTGGACGGTCCCCGGTGCCGTGACCGCATACGTTCACCGGGGCGGTGATCCGTGACGTCAGTGGTGGTCAGCCGGCCGGTGCCGTCACCGTGGGCGGCGCCACCGCCGGTTCGAGTAGCGACAGCGTCCGTCGCTGCGCATCGAGGCCGACGCGGATGCCGACCGGCATCGGCAGGTTCGGGCCGGCATGCCCGAAGTCGACGTTGCCCAGGACCGGGATGTCACGGTCGCCGAGGACGTCGAGGACGATCTCGGGCAGGGTCGGGGACACGCCGGGTTCGAGCCCACTGATCTCGTGCGGAACGCCGACGACCATGCCGGAGATCCGATCGAGGATGCCGCAGTGCCGCATCACCTGCAGGTAGCTCCACACGTGCGAGGCCAGACCGCCCGCCTCCTCCCAGAACAGCACCGCACCGTCGAACCGTTCGAGCGGCAGCGCGAAACGCGTCGCCTGCGCCAGCACGATGCGATTGATCACCCCGCCGATCAGCCGACCCTCGACACGGCCAGGACGCCAGCACTCCCACGACGGGCTCGTGGGCAGCGCACCGATCGCCTCGGTGCCGGTCAGCAACCCGGAGTAGAGCCCCTCGAGTTCCGCTTGGCGGGCCGGTGGCGCGGACTGCCAGTGCCCGCCGAAGCCCGGGACGGCCATGTCGGCGTGGAACCCGACCAGGCCCGTGCGCGCGTACAGCACCAGATGCAGCAGCGAGACGTCGCTGTAGCCGAGGATCGGCTTGGGGTCGGCCCTGACCGCCTCGACGTCGATGAGGTCGAGGTAGCCGAGTGCCGTCTGACCGCCGTCGCTCGCGACGATCGCGCGCACCTCGGGATCACGCAGCAGAGCGTTGAGCTCCCCGGCGATCTCCGCCGGAGCGGCCGCGTTCCACCAGTGGCGGCGCCCTGCTTCGAGCAGCGGAGCCCGGCGTACGCGGAATCCCATCCGCTCGAGCACCACGACCGCCTGCTCGACGTTGGGTTCGCGGTCGGCCGGCAGCGGACCCGACAGTGAGGCGATGACAACGAGATCTCCGGGCTCCAGAGCACGCGGTCGAAGCAGTTGGGACGGTGCGGAACCGGTCATGGCGCCAGTGTCGCCGGTGCCGGTCGGCGGGGGCACGCGGTTTTCGCTGGTCGGCCGCCCCGGCGGACGCCCTCCCGGTCTTGGTGCGCTGGAAGGTGACGCCTCGTCGGGCGGGCGGGCGGGCCCAGCGCAGGGCCTCGCGGCCGGGTCGGTGCCCAGCAGGCGGGGACGGCCTCCCGCCGGCCGAGGCCGGCAGCGGCACCGCCCGCCGGCGGCGCACCGAACCGGTGCGGCCCCGCCGTACGATCCGCCGCAACCGTCGGCCCTGACCGGCCCTGACCGGCCCTGACCGGCCCCGACCCCGCGCCTCGTTCCGTGGAGTCGAACGGTTCGCGACGTCCGACCGGCCGGGGGCACGACCGCCGCCGGTACCGCTCACCGGTTCCGGCGGGGGGCGCCGGTACCGGTTCGGGTGCGATCGCTACGATGCCCGGATGCCGATCCTCCCGCCGCCGCAGATACCCGTCGAACCCCCCGCCCGGGCGCCGGAGTTCGACCCGCTGCTGGCCTTCCCCGAGCTGGCCGCGCTGCGCGAATCCGTCCGGAGGTCGAGCTGGGAGGAGGTGGCGGCCTTCTTCGACGCGCTGACCGATCCGGCCGACCGGTCCTTCGCGATCAGGGTCGTCACCGAGACCCCGGAGGTCGGCGGGTTCCTCCAGCGGGCGGTGGCTGCGCACCCCGGCAGCACGTTGCCGCGGGTGCTGCAGGGCGGGTACTACGTCCACCAGGCGTGGGAGGCCCGGGGGAGCAGCCTGGCCAAGTACGTCTCCGCGGAGGACTTCGCGGTCTTCCGCCGGCGGCTCGGCATCGCCGACAAGCTCCTCGGCCAGGTCACCGCCGAGGAGCCGGGCAACACCGACGCCTGGCGGCTGCGGCTGCCCGTCTCCCGCGGCCTCCAGCAGGGCACCGACCGGACCAGGCGGCACTACCTGCGGCTGGCCGCCCACGACCCGCACGACTACCCCGCGCAGTCCCAGCTGCTCCAGCACCTGCTGCCCAAGTGGGCGGGCTCCTGGGAGGAGGCGTTCACCTTCGCCCGGCAGTGCCGCCTGGTCGCGGAGCCCGGGAGCCTCAACCCGGTCGTGCTGGCGGAGGTCCACCTCGAACGCCGGTTCAACGTCGGCGGCGAGCAGGACCCGGCGCACCTGCGCCGTCCCGAGGTCGTCGCCGAACTCGTCGACGCGGCGGAGCACTCCGTCCTGCACCCCGACTTCCGGGGCGGCTACCACTCGATCGCGGCCCACGGCCACTTCGCGGCCGCCTTCGGCCTCGCCGGGGAGCACGCCCTGGCCGCCCCGCACTTCCGGGCCCTCAACGGCTACGCCAGCGAGTTCCCCTGGATCGATCTGCGGTCCCTCACCAGCCCCGGCAGGGGCACCGCCTACCGGCGGCTGCGCCGCCTCGCCGCGCGGGCCGCCCGGTGAACCGCTACCGGGGAGGGAGCCGGAAGGGGGGCGGAGAACAAATGGGTTGGACGGGCGGCGGCGGGTTGCTAGTGTTCGGATCGCCGTGAACGGAAGCGAGGAGGTGAGTTCCCCATGAGAGCTGGATCGAGGCGGGTGCTCCCCCCTTCCCCCACGGTGTAACGACTGACACAGGTGTCGTCGGGAGCGCCCGCGCGAGAACAATGCGAGCACTCCTGAGAGGCAAGAGCCGATGGACACCAACATGCAGATCATCCGGGTCGACGAGACCCAGTGGCAGGCCGTGACCGATGACGCGGTCGTCGGCCACGGCGACTTCTCCCCGCGGCCCGCCCCCGACGGGCGCCGTTACGTGAGCATCGACGTGTGGGACGACGCGGCCTTCGCGCCGCTGGCCGCCGCGATGCTCACCGCCCTGCCCGCCCCGCTCCGCACCCTGGTCGCGGGGGACGACGCCGCGCTCGCCTCCCACTGGGAGCGGGCCGGGTTCGTTCCCGAGCGGCAGGAGTGGGAGTACGTCCTGTCCACCGCCGGGCGGGACCCCCGGCCCGCCCCCGGGGTCGCGGTGCTGCCCGCCGGGACGGCCGACGAGGCCCGACTGCGGCTGCTGGACCGGGAGATCCGGGCCGAGGTCGAGGCGTCCTCGGGCTGGTACAGCATGCCCGCGGAGGTTCGACCGGGCCCGCCGGGGGACACTCTGATCGACCCTTCCCTGTACGCCGTCGCCGTCCACGAAGGCCGGTACGCCGGTCTGGTCCGGGTGGTCCGCACCGGTCGCGGGCCCGCCCGGATCGGCCTGCTCGCCGTCCGCGCCGCCCACCAGCGGCAGGGGATCGGCCGCTCGCTGCTGGCCCACGCCCTGCACGCCCTGCACGAAACCGGGACCAGCACCGCCCGGGCGGAGGTGGACCGCTCCCGCACCGCCGCCACCGCCCTGCTGGAGGGCTTCGGCGCCGAGCGGACCGGCCACCTCCTGCACCTGGTCCACCCCTGATCGCAAACCCCGGCCGGCACCCCGGCCGGACCCCCGACCGCAACCCCGTCCCGACGAAGAATCGAGATCTCTTGCCACGTGTATCCAAGGGCCTGGAACTGGAGGGCACCGTCCTCGAGTGCCTGCGCAACGCCACCTTCAAGGTGGAACTGCAGAACGGCCACCACGTACTGGCCCACATCAGCGGAAAGATCCGCAAGAACTACATCAAGATCCTCCCGTTCGACCGGGTCCTGGTCGAACTCAGCCCGTACGACCTGACCAGGGGCCGCATCATGTACCGCTACCGCAACTGATCCCGCTCCAGGCCGTCGGCCCCGCCACCTTGCCGCCCCGCCGCCTCGCCGGTGGCGGGGCGGCCCGGCCGGTTCGGCGTCCGGCACCTTGCCGAGCAGGACCGGGAACAGGCGCTCGTCACCGCTCGTGATCGCGGCCGTCGACATCGCGGCCGTCAACGGAGAGAGGCCCACCGGGGGAGTGCGGTCTCCCCGCCCCGGCGGGGGCGAGCGGTTTCCCGCGGCGGGGCCGCGGGTGTGGGACGCCGCACACCGGGGCGGCGCGCGTTGCCCCCGCCGCGCGGTGGGTGACAGAGTGCCGGGCATGGTGGCAGACGCGCAGGTCGGGGAAGCGGGCGCAGGTCCGGAGCGGGTGTTCGACTGGCTGGACGGGGCCGCGGCCGTCCGGGACGCGGCCGGGCTGACCAGGCGGCTGCCGAACACGATGGCGAGGATCAGCAGGCCCGAGACGACGGCACCCGCCAGGGTCGCACGACCCGAGACGGCCCGGGGCAGGTGCCGGACGGCCCTCGCGACGACGGAGGGTTCCTCCCCTGAGGGCCGGCCGTGCGGGCCGCCGGACGTTCCGGTGCGGGCGCCGGGTGCGGACTGCTCGGCCGCGGCGGGCGGCTCTGGTGGCTCGGTCACCCGGCCACCGTAGGAG
>NZ_JBHUWH010000065.1:0-24891 GCF_042670125.1 Kitasatospora sp. NPDC057198
CGGCGGGGACGGCCACCGGACGGTCCTGGGGGCCGGGGTGACGGCGTTTCGGTCTCCGGGGCCCCGGACCCGTCACCCGCGGTCGGCGCCCGGGATGACGAGCAGCTTGCCGGTGGTGCGCCGGGCTTCCAGGTCGCTGTGGGCGCGGGCGGTCTCGGAGAGGGGGTAGCGGCCGGTGACGGTGACCTCGAGGGCCTTGGAGCGCACCCAGTCGAACACGTCGGCGGCCCGGCGGAGCAGTTCGGAGCGGTCGGCGATGTAGTCACCGAGGCTGGGGCGGATCAGGGTCAGCGAACCGCCCTGGGCGAGCCGGATCGGGTCGAACGGGGGTACGGCGCCGCTCGCCGCGCCGAAGAGGACGAGGTGGCCGCGGGGGCGCAGGCCGGCGAGGCTCGCGTCGAAGGTGTGCGCGCCGACGCCGTCGAAGACGACCGGCAGTCCCCGGCCGCCGTTGAGGCGCTTCACCTCGGCTGCGAGGTCGTCGACCGCGGTGGAGAGGATCACTTCGGCGGCCCCGGCGCGCTTCGCCAGTTCGGCCTTCGCCGTGGTGGAGGTCGTACCGATCACCCGGCCGCCGAGGTGGGTGATGAGCTGGGTCAGGAGCAGCCCCATGCCTCCGGCGGCCGCGTGCACGAGCACCGTGTCGCCGGCCCGGACCGGGTAGGCGTCCTTGACGAGGTAGTGCGCGGTCATGCCCTGGAGGAGCACGGCGGCGGCCGTCTCGAAGTCGATGTCGTCGGGCAGCGGCACCAGCCGGGAGGAGGCCACGACGGCCTGCTCGGCGTACGTGCCGGGGACCTCCACCCAGCCGACCCGGTCCCCGACCGCGACGTCGGTGACGCCGGGCCCGACTTCGACGACCGTTCCGGCGCCCTCGGTGCCCGGGGTGAAGGGCAGCGGGAGGGTGTAGCGGCCTTCGCGGTGGTAGACGTCGACGAAGTTGACCCCGGAGACGGCGACCTCCACGAGCGCCTCGTCCGGGCCGGGCCGCGGCCGGTCGACCTCGGCCTCCCGCAGCACCTCGGGACCGCCCACTTCGTACACCTGTACTGCTCGCACTGATCCTCCAAGCAACGGCTCGTCCTCCCGCCAACCCCCTTGATCGGGATCCGATTCCCGGCAGGCGCGGTGATTGTCAGACGAGTTCGCAGGTGTGCGGGTTCAGGCGTCAAATGGATTGGTGCGGAGGGTGATTGACGACCGATTCGGGAAGGAAGTGGGCGGATCCGGTCGCCTGTCGATCGTGTCGGTTTTCGACTGGTACGTGTGCTACGTTCCGCACCACAAGCGTGACAAGGGAAAATAGTTGACCCCGGCGGTGGTGGAACACCCCGGGGTCCGGCATCAGGAGTCACATCTCCCATGCATGTTCATCGTAGCGCGCACGCGCGCAATTTCACGGTGCTGCCCAACGAGGTCCTGCAGGACCGCAGGCTGACCTACACCTCCCGGGGTCTGCTGTTCGATCTGCTGTCGCGGCCGGACGGCTGGCGGGAGGACGGCCGGCGCATGGCGGACACCAGTCCGCAGGGGCGCACGGCGATCTACAAGGCGCTGAGGGAACTGGCGCTGGCCGGGTACTACCGGGTGGTGAAGGTCAAGCGTGACGACGGCACGATCGTCAGCGAGAACCACGTCTACGACACCCCGCAGCCCGCGTTCCTGCCGGGTGCCGCCCTGCCGGGACCCGGCGTACCGGAGCCCAACGCGGCTGTCGTCCTTACAAAGGACCCGGACCAAGAACCCACCCTCCCCGCCGGGGCGGCCGAGCCGCCGGGGGTGGTGGTCAACGGGCGCCTGCGCGAGGCGGCGGCCGTCCTGCTGCGGGCCATCCGGCCCGAGCCGCGCCTGCGGATCGGGCAGGCGGAGGCGCAGGAGCTCGCGCCGCTGGTCGTCCAGTGGCAGGAGCGCGGAGCCACCCCCGCCGACCTGGCCGCCGCGCTGCTGTACGGCCTGCCCCACCCGATGCACTCGGCGGCCGCCGTGCTCCGCAACCGCCTGGAGCGCAAGATGCCGCCCGTGCCCGACCCCGTACGCCAAACCCCGGCCCGCTACAGCGAGTGCGCGCGCTGCCACGACCCCGTCCCCCGCCCCGGCATCTGCGGCCCCTGCGCGGGCATCGCCCCCAGGCCGACCGCCGTCGGCGGCGGCGCGGCGGTCACCCCCACCGGCATGGCACGGGTACGCGACGCCCTGCGCACCGCCAAGGAAGGACTCCCGCCGGGCGTACCCGCCACCTTCACCGGGTGACCGGCGGGAGCGGCCCGGGTTACTTGCGGATCTCGACGGTGCGGAAGCGGTTGGCCACGAACGCGGCGTCGCAGTAGGCCGAGTTGGCGGCCGGGTTGGCGCCGGTGCCGTGCAGGTCGGAGAAGGCCGCGGTCTGGTTGACGTAGACGCCGCCGGTCAGGTTGAGCGAGAGCGAGACCCCGGCGTCCAGGCAGGCTTCGACCAGGGCGGTCTCGACGGCCGGGTCCGTGGTGTAGGCACCGGCGGTCATCGCGCCGTGCTCGGTGGTGGTGCGGCGCAGCAGTTCGACGGCGGCGGCGGTGGACTCCACGGCGACCGCGAAGGCGACCGGGCCGAAGCACTCGGTCAGGAAGCGGGAGCGGTCGTCCGGCTTGTCGGCGTCGGCCTTCACCAGGGCCGGGGTGCGGATCGTCGCGCCCGGGAACTCGGCGGAGGCCACCACCCGTGGGGCGAGGGCGAGTTCGCCCAACTCGCCGCCCGCCGCGGCGGCGCTGCGGGCCAGCACGCCCGGGTTGACCACCGCGCCCAGCAGGGCGGCGGCCCGGGTGTCGTCGCCGAGCAGGGCCTCGACGGCGGCGGCCAGGTCGGCGACGACCTGGTCGTAGGAGCGCTCGCCGTCCTCGGTGCGGATGCCGGTGCGCGGGATCAGCAGGTTCTGCGGGGTGGTGCACATCTGGCCGCTGTACAGGCTGAGCGCGAACGCCAGGTTGTTCAGCATGCCGCGGTAGTCGTCGGTGGAGTCGATGACGACGGTGTTCACGCCGGCCTTCTCGGTGTAGACCTGCGCCTGCCGGGCGTTGGCCTCCAGCCAGTCCCCGAAGGCGGTGGAGCCGGTGTAGTCGATCAGCCGGACTTCCGGGCGCAGCGCCAGCACCTTGGCGATCGCCGAGCCCTCGTGCTCGGCGGCCAGGCAGACCAGGTTCGGGTCGAACCCGGCCTCGGCGAGCACCTCGCGGGCGATCCGCACCGTCAGCGCCAGCGGCAGCACGGCGCGCGGGTGCGGCTTGACCAGCACGCCGTTGCCGGTGGCCAGCGAGGCGAACAGGCCCGGGTAGCCGTTCCAGGTCGGGAAGGTGTTGCAGCCGACCAGCAGCGCGGTGCCGCGCGGCACGGCGGTGAACTCCTTGGTCAGCACCAGGGGTTCGCGCTTGCCCTGCGGCTTCGTCCAGCTCGCCGAACGGGGCAGCCGGGTCTGCTCGGCGTACGCGTACGCCACCGCCTCCAGGCCGCGGTCCTGCGCGTGCGGGCCGCCCGCCTGGAAGGCCATGCCGTACGCCTGGCCGGTGGTGTGCATCACCGCCTGCGCGAACTCGTGCGAACGGGCGTTGATCCGGGCCAGCACCTCCAGGCAGACCGCGGCCCGCTCGGCCGGGGTGGCCCGCGCCCAGCCGGGCCGGGCCGCCTCCAGGGCGGCCAGCAGCGCGTCCGGCTCGGCGTGCGGGTAGCTCACGCCCAGTTCGATGCCGTACGGGCTCGCCTCGCCGGTCACCGGCTCGCCGCCGCCGGGGTGGCCCGGCAGCTCGAACTCCCGCCCCAGCAGGGCGTCGAAGGCGGCCTTGCCGTCGTCGGCGGCGCCCTCCCCGTACGCCTTGGGGAACTCCGGGTACGGGGACCAGTAGTCGCGGGCGGCGATCGCGGCCAGCGCGCGGTCCAGGGTCTCCTGGTGGCGGGCGAGCAGTTCGGCGACCGGCAGGGCGGGGGTCGCAGCGGCCATGGTGCGCTCCTCACGGGGGCGGGGCGGGACGCTCCTCAGCGTAACCGAACGATCGGTCGGTGCAAGGCCCCCGGCCCCGCCCGTTCGCGGGGCGGCCGGGTCAGCCCTGGACGACCTGGTCGGCGGCGGGGGCGGTGGCCTGCACGGGCTTGTCGAAGTCGCCGAGCTTCACGACCATCTCGCCGGTGCCGGTCTCGGTGGCGAGCAGGCGCGGTTCGCCCTCGGCCGCGATGTCGTAGCGCACCGGCTTGCCGGAATCGTCGGTCATGGTGAGGGAGATCGCGGGGGCGCCGTCCACCTGCTTGGTGTCGCCCTTGCGGAGGCTGCTGCTCGGGGTGCCGGGGGTGTCCAGGCCGACGCGCTTCTCCAACTGGACGCCCAGGTCGCAGAATTTGGCCATGCCGGTGGGCGAGTTCTCCTCGACGAACCACTTCCCGACCCGCTCGGCGGGGATGCCCGGGGCGGTGGCCTTCAGGTAGGCGGCGCTCGGCTTCGTCCACACCTTGTCGCCGACGCGCACGATCTCCACCGAGCCCTTCCCCTCGAAGGTGTAGGTGCCGGTGCAGTTGCCGGACGCGTCCTCGCTGAACGTGCCGCTGAACGGCCCCTCCGGGTGGCCGGGGAGGCTGATGGTCATGGTGACGCTCTTCAACTTCCTGCCCGCGGCCTGGGACTTCTCCGCGATGTCCGACGCCGGCAGGTCCGCCAGGGCGGGTGCGGTGGGGGACGGCGAGGCGGTGGAGGACGCCGGGGCGGAGGGCGCCGCGTCCTTCGAGCCGCCGCCGGAGCCGCCGGAGCCGCCCGAGTCGCAGGCGGTCAGGGCGGTCAGGGCGAGGGCGGACAGGGCGAGGGCGGCCGGCAGCCGGTGGGTGCGCATCTGGCGGGTCCTTGGTTCGTGCGGGAATCGGCCGCGCGAGTGTGGCAGCCCGCGGGGTGGGTGCCGCGCACCGGATACCGCTTCTTTGCCTTTCCTTTCCAATGAGGCGATGGTGCGCGCCGACGACGTGCTGCGGGCGGCGGCGCTGCGGGACCACGACCTGGTGCCGGTCGTCGGCTTCCCGGCGCTGCCGCTCGCCCCGAACCGAACAGACGCGACGGCCGCCCCCGGGAGCGGGGACGGCCGTCGGCGGGAGGGGCCCGGGGTTACGGGATGCCGAGCTCGAAGAGGACGAAGCCGGCGTACCAGCCGGACATGGCGGCGATCATGGCGAACATGCCGATCAGCGTGGTGCGGGACACCCGCTTGAGGCCGACCGCGATCGGCAGGAACAGCGGGAAGCACGGCAGCAGGTAGCGCGAGGTGTTGCCGAAGATCTGCTGGCTGCCGAGCACCAGCACGATGGTGATGCCGGTGTACACCAGCAGGAAGACGGGCACCTTCATCCGGATCAGCAGGAAGATCAGGACCGGCAGGCTGAACACCAGCAGCAGCGCGACCATGTCCTCGGTCGTGAACGCGAAGAGGTAGTTGTTCTTCCCGTACAGCAGGCCCTTGATGACCGAGCGGGTGTAGTGGCCCTTGTCGAAGTAGTGCAGCCAGGCGTCGTGCTGGAGCGTGAAGTACGCGGTCGGGCTGCCCATCCGCCAGCTCGCCCAGGAGATGTAGCCGATGAACCCGAGCGGGGCGATGATCACGGCGGTCAGCGGGGCCAGGATGCCGTCCCGGCGCTTCCACAGCGCGATCAGGGCGGCCACGCCGATCGCGGCGGCCAGCGCGGCCGAGGTCGGCCGGTTCAGGCCGGCCATGAAGCAGACGGCGCCCGCCGCGTACCAGTTGCGGACCAGCACGAAGTAGCAGGACCAGACGGCCAGCGCGACGAACAGCGAGTCCGAGTACAGGGCCCACTCGACGCCGGAGCCCGGGAAGACGCCCCACACGGTGGCGGCGATCACGCCGGCCCGCCGTCCGGCGAGCACCTTCGTCAGCGCGTAGACGCCGGCCGCGGCCACGAACGAGGTGATCACCGAGACAGCTATGCCCGCACCGTAGGTGCCCAGGCCGGTGACGGACGAGACCAGCTTCATCAGGCCCGGGTAGAGCGGGAAGAAGGCGACGGAGTTCTGCTCCGCCTTCCACCAGCCGCTGGTGATCGGCACCAGCTTCGGGTGGTAGCCCTGGGTCGCCACGTTCTGGTACCACCAGCCGTCCCAGCTGGCGAGCACGTCCCAGGGGTGCGCGCCGCCGCCGTACCGGGGGTCCTTCTTCAGGTACTCACCGGAGTGCGACAGCAGGAACATGAAGGTGGAGAAGGCGATCAGCCGGGCTGCGCCGAAGGCGGCCAGCGCCGGACCGTACTCCCTTGCGGCGTCGCGGAACCACACGCGTACGCTCTTCTGGGGGGAGTCCTTGGCCGGCTCCAGGTCGGAAGGGTCCGCCACCTCGGTGTCGGCACTTGCTGCCATCGCGATCAGGTCCTGTCTGGATCTTCGGGGCACGGGCCCACTGGTCGCGGGCGAGCCCTATGGTACGGGGCAGTGGTCCGTACCTGACGGGGGTGGTCCGTACTCGCCCCGGTACACTCCAACACCACTCGACGGTCACGTTGACGGTCACGACCCATGAGCGCGGGAGAATCATGAGCGCATCGACAAGCGGAGGCACCGTTCTGTCGGTCGTCGTCCCTATGTACAACGAGGAGGAGGCGCTTCCCGCCTTCACCGCCCGGCTCCGGCCGGTCCTGGACAGCATGGGCGTCACCTACGAGGTGGTCGCGGTCGACGACGGCAGCGCGGACAAGACCGCCGCCCTGCTGCGTGACTTCATGGAGGTCTGGCCGGAGCTCCGGATGATCCGCCTGCGCCGCAACAGCGGGCACCAGGCGGCCCTGACCGCCGGCCTGAACCTGGCCGTCGGCGACTACGTCGCCAGCATCGACGCCGACCTCCAGGACCCGCCGGAGAAGATCGCCGAGATGCTGGAGCTGGCGCAGCGCGACCGGCTGGACATCGTCTACGGCGTCCGCGACGACCGCTCCACCGACACCGGCTTCAAGCGCTGGACGGCCGGCGCCTACTACCGGCTGATGCGCCGCATGGTCGGCCGCCAGGTGCCCTCCAACGCCGGCGACTTCCGCCTGCTGTCCCGGGACGCGGTCGAGGCGCTGCGCGAACTGCCCGACCAGCAGCGGGTCTACCGGCTGCTGGTGCCGTGGCTGGGCTTCCCGAGCGGCGAGGTCTACTACACCCGCGAGGAGCGGGTGGCCGGTGAGACGAAGTACCCGCTGAGCAAGATGATCCGGCTCGCCGTGGACAGCATCACCGGCTTCTCCTCGGCCCCGCTGAAGCTGGCGACCTGGCTGGGCACCCTGGCGTTCTTCGCCTGCATCCTGCTGGTGGGCTTCTCGATCACCGTCTACCTGGCCGGCAACCCGGTGCCGGGCTGGACCTCGCTGTTCGTCGGCATCCTGTTCGTCGGCGCGGTGCAGCTGATCTGCGTCGGCCTGCTCGGCGAGTACGTGGCCCGGATCTACACCGCGGTGCAGCGCCGGCCCGCCTACTTCGTCGCCGAGGACACCGCCCGCCCGGTCGGCCAGTCGGCCGCCCGCCCGGTCGGCCGGCAGTCCCGGGTCTGATCACCACCCCCCGGGGCGGCCCCGTGCCGCCCCGGGGATACTCGTCGCATGGCCGACCACTCCACGCGCGCCGCCTACACCGTCGACTCGCTGCTCGCCGTCACCGTGCGGGTCTTCAACGAACGCGGCTACGACGGCACTTCGATGGAGGACCTGTCCAGGGCCGCCGGGATCTCCAAGTCCTCGATCTACCACCACGTGCGCGGCAAGGAGGAACTGCTGCGGCTCGCGGTCGGCCGGGCGCTGGACGCGCTGTTCGCCATCCTCGACGAGCCCGCCGCCACCGGCGGCCGCCCGGTGGACCGGCTGGAGCACGTGGTGCGCCGCACCGCCGAGGTGCTGCTCGCCGAGCTGCCGTACGTGACGCTGCTGCTGCGGGTGCGCGGCAACACCGCCACCGAGCAGTGGGCGCTGGAGCGGCGCCGCGACTTCGACCACCGGGTCGCCGGACTCGTCCAGGACGCCGTCACCGCCGGGCAGTTGCGCGCCGACGTCGAACCCCGGCTGGCCACCCGGCTGCTGTTCGGCACCGTCAACTCGCTGGTCGAGTGGTACCGGCCCGGCCAGCGCGGCGCCGAGCAGCTGCCCGAGGCGGTCGCCCGGTTCGCCTTCGAGGGCCTGCGCGCCCGGTGAGCGTCCACCTGCCCGGGGAACTGGAGGCGCTGCGCGAACTGCTGGACGACTGGACCTCCCACCAGAACTTCGACATGGTGGTGGAGATCGGCGAGGACCGCGGCCTCAGCCACGCCCAGCTGTGCTGGGAGGCGCTGGAACGCCCGCCGGAGCCGCTGGTCGACACCGTCTGCCGGTGCCGCAGCCGGGGGGTGCACCACAGCCCGCACGGCGTCCGGCAGATGGCGGACCGGCTGGGGGTGCGCGTCCCGGCGGCCGAGGCGGCGGACTGGATGGCGCTCACCCTCGGGATGAACCTGCTGTCCTCCACGTACATCGGCGTCCCGCAGGCCCGGGTGCTGGCCGAACCGCTGGTCGCCCTGCTCGGCCCGGACGCCGACTGGCGGGCCAACGGCTACGCGGCGCGCCGCCCGCCCGACGGCGGCAACCGCAGCTGGCAGCCGGTCACCGTGTACCTGGTCGACGCCGCGCTGGTCGGCATCGGCGGCGGGCGCACCGTGGTGGCGGTCGCCACCGCCGACGACTGAGCGGCCGGACGACCGGGCGGCCGGAAGACTGAGCAGCCGGACGACTGAGCAGCCGGACGACTGAGCAGCCGGACGACTGAGCGGCTACAGGCCGTCCGCCGGGATCTGGTCGGTCTCCTCGAACACCAGCATGGTGCGGGTGCCCAGCACCTCCGGGATGGACTGGATGCTGCCCAGCACCAGCTCGCGCAGCGCCCGGTTGTCCGCCGTGTGGACCAGCATCAGCACGTCGTAGTCGCCGCCGACCAGCGCGATGTGCGCCACCCCCGGCAGCCGCAGCAGCTGCTCGCGCACCGTCCGCCAGGAGTTCTGCACGATCCGCAGGGTGACGTACGCGGACGCGGCCTGCCCGGCCTTCTCGTGGTCGACCCGGGCGGTGAAGCCGCGGATCACGCCGTCCTCGACCATCCTGGAGATCCGGGCGTACGCGTTCGCCCGGGACACGTGCACCCGCTCGGCCACCGAGCGGATCGAGGCGCGACCGTCCTGCCGCAGCAGCCGCAGGATCGAGCGGTCGACCCGGTCGAGCCTGGACACCTGTTCAGCCGACATGGCCCCCCACCCCTCGCGATTGGACGTGCTGGCCCCAGCAGACCCTCCTTTCGGCCGACTGTCCACCGTCTTGACGGGGATATGGTCAAGATGAACAGACGACCGAACAATCGGTAGGGAGCCCCCACCACCCCGGAGGTGCCCGAGATGACCGTCCTGGACCACAGGAACCAGCCCGCCGAAGCCGACACCGTGCCCGGCTGGCGGCCCGGCGCCACCGCGCCCCGCACCGACCCCGCCCCGCTGCTGCCCGACGCCGAGCCGCACCGCGTCCTGGGCACCCCGGCGGCCGCCGACGCCGACCCCGAGCTGCTGTGCGAGCTCTATCGGCGGCTGGTCGCCGGACGCCGCTACAACCAGCAGGCCACCACCCTCACCAAGCAGGGCCGGCTCGCCGTCTACCCGGCCTCCACCGGTCAGGAGGCGTGCCAGGTGGCCGCCGCGCTCGCGCTGCGCCCCACCGACTGGCTGTTCCCCTCCTACCGGGACACCCTCGCCGTGGTCGCCCGCGGCGTCGACCCGCTGCAGGCGCTCACCCTGCTGCGCGGCGACGCGCACACCGGCTACGACCCGCGCGCCACCCGCACCGCCCCGCTGTGCACCCCGCTGGCGACGCAGGTCCCGCACGCCGTCGGCCTGGCCCACGCCGCCCGGCTGGCCGGGGACGACACCGTCGCGCTGGCCCTGCTCGGCGACGGCGGCACCAGCGAGGGCGACTTCCACGAGGGCCTGAACTTCGCGGCCGTGCTGCACGCCCCCGTGGTGTTCCTGGTGCAGAACAACGGCTACGCGATCTCCGTCCCGCTGACCCGGCAGTCCGCCGCGCCGACCCTGGCCCACAAGGCCGTCGGCTACGGCATGCCCGGCCGGCTGGTCGACGGCAACGACGCGCTCGCCGTGCACGCCGTGCTCACCGAGGCCGTCGAGCGGGCCCGGAACGGCGGCGGCCCCACCCTGGTCGAGGCGCTCACCTACCGGATCGAGGCGCACACCAACGCCGACGACGCCACCCGCTACCGGCAGGCCGAGGAGGTCGACGCCTGGCGGGCGCACGACCCCGTCCGGCTGCTGGAGGACGCCCTGCGCGGGCGCGGCCTGCTGGACGAGCGGCTGGCCGCCGACGCCGCCGAGCAGGCCGAGCAGCTGGCCGCCCGGATGCGCGCCGAGTTCCACACCGACCCCGAGCTCGACCCGATGTCGCTGTTCGCGCACGTCTACGCCGAACCCACCCAGCAGCTGCGCGAACAGGCCGGCCAGCTGGCCGCCGAACTCGCCGCCGAGGCCGAGGCCGGCAGCGGAGCCGGGAACGGAGCCGGGAACGGGGTGCACGGCCGATGAGCACCGCCGTCCGCGACCAGTCCGGCCTGCGCACCGGCACCATGGCGCAGGCCCTGAACCTCGCGCTGCGCGACGCGATGCGCGCCGACAAGACCGTCCACGTGCTCGGCGAGGACGTCGGCCCGCTCGGCGGCGTCTTCCGGATCACCGACGGCCTGACCGCCGAGTTCGGCCCCGACCGCTGCCTGGACACCCCGCTGGCCGAGGCCGGCATCCTCGGCACCGCCGTCGGCATGGCCATGTACGGGCTGCGCCCGGTGGTCGAGATGCAGTTCGACGCCTTCGCCTACCCGGCGCTGGAGCAGCTGTTCTCGCACGTCGCCAAGATGCGCAACCGCACCGCCGGGAAGCTCCCGCTGCCGATCACCGTCCGGATCCCGTACGGCGGCGGCATCGGCGGCGTCGAGCACCACAGCGACGCCTCCGAGGCGTACTACGCGCACACCCCCGGCCTGCACGTGGTCACCCCCGCCACCGTCGCCGACGCGTACGGGCTGCTGCGGGAGGCGATCGCCTCCGACGACCCGGTGGTCTTCCTGGAGCCCAAGCGGCTCTACTGGGGCAAGGACGAGTGGGACCCGGCGGCGGGCGTCGCACCGATCGGGCGGGCCGTGCTGCGCCGCCCCGGCAGCTCCGCCGTGCTGGTCACCTACGGGCCCTCGCTGCCGGTCTGCCTGGAGGCCGCCGAGGCGGCGAAGGCCGAGGGGTGGGACCTGGCGGTGCTCGACCTGCGCTCGCTGGTGCCGTTCGACGAGGCCACCGCCTGCGAGGTGGTCCGCTCGGTCGGCCGGGCCGTGGTGGTGCACGAGTCGGCCGGCTTCGGCGGGGCCGGGGCGGAGATCGCCGCCCGGCTCACCGAGAAGTGCTTCCACCACCTGGCCGCACCGGTGCTGCGGGTCACCGGCTTCGACGTGCCGTACCCGCCGCCGATGCTGGAGCACCACCACCTGCCCGGGGTGGACCGGATCCTGGACGCCGTCGCCCGGCTCCAGTGGGAGGAGTGATGGCGGTGGCGGTGGTCCGCGAGTTCACGCTGCCCGACCTCGGCGAGGGACTGACCGGGGCGGAGGTGGTGCGCTGGATGGTCGAGGTCGGCGAGGTGATCGCCGTCGACCAGCCGGTGGTGGAGGTGGAGACCGCCAAGGCGGTGGTCGAGGTGCCCTGCCCGTACGGCGGGGTGGTGACCGCGCGGTACGGCGAGGTCGGGCAGGAGGTGCCGGTGGGCGCCCCGCTGGTGACCGTCGCGGTCGCGCCCGGGAGCCCCGGGGGCTCCGCGGACGGCGGCGGCGAGCCCGCGGTGGAGCGGCCGCTGGTCGGGTACGGGGTGGCCGAGGCCCGGCGGGCCGGGCGGCGGCGGGTGCGGCCGGGGGAGGCGGCTCCTGCTCCTGCTCCTGCTCCTGCGGCTCCCGCTGCTCCCGTTGTGGCGTCGGCGCCGGCTCCTGCTCCGGCCGTGGTGGCGGTGATCTCGCCGCTGGTGCGCCGGATCGCCCGGGAGCACGGGCTCGACCTGGCCGCGGTGCCCGGCAGCGGGCCGGACGGGCTGGTCACCCGGCGGGACGTGGAGCGGGCGATCGAGGCAGCGTCCGTGCCCGCCCCCGCGGCCGTTCCACGTGGAACCGGGGGGCCGGAGGGCGAACTCGTGCCGCTGCGCGGGCTGCGCCGGGCGGTCGCCGAGAAGCTGACCCGCAGCCACCGGGAGATCCCCGCCGCGACCTGCTGGGTGGACGCCGACGCCACCGCGCTGATGGCGCTGCGCGCCGAGTCCAACCGGGCGCCCGGCCCGAAGCTGAGCGTGCTCGCGCTGCTGGCCCGGATCTGCCTGGCCGGGCTGGAGCGCTTCCCCGAGCTGAACGCGAGCGTCGAGGGCGAGGCGGTGCGCCGCCACCCGTCCGTGCACCTGGGCTTCGCCGCGCAGGGCCCGCGCGGGCTGCTGGTGCCGGTGGTCCGGGACGCCGGGCGGCTGGGCACCGAGCGGCTGGCCGAGGAGATGGCCCGGCTGACCGAGGGCGCCCGGGCGGGCACCCTGGCCCCGGCCGAGCTGACCGGCGGGACGTTCACCCTGAACAACTACGGGGTGTTCGGAGTGGACGGGTCGACGCCGATCCTGAACCACCCGGAGGCGGCGATGCTCGGCGTGGGCCGGATCACCCCCAAACCGTGGGTGCACGAGGGGGAGTTGGCGGTCCGCCAGGTCACCCAGCTGTCCTTCACCTTCGACCACCGGGTGTGCGACGGCGGCACGGCGGGCGGCTTCCTGCGGTTCGTCGCGGACTGCGTGGAGCGGCCGGGGACGCTGCTGCGGGCGCTGTAGGAGGGCGGTCGCCGGGCGCTGCGCGGGGCGCTGCGGCGGGGAGGGTAGCGGGTGGACGGGCCGGGTGTCCGGGGTTCGCCGGATTCTTCGGATGAACTGTGCGGTCGGTGTCAGTGTGCAAGGGCGTCAGCACACAGGTCGATCGGAAGCGAAACGATTCCCTTGAGCACTCGTCAGCTCGTACTGGAGAGCAGGTCGTCGAAGGCAGGGGTCGGCCGGGGCACCGCGGCCGGCCCCGTGCCGTCCGGTGCCGAAGCCGCTCCCGCCGCCGCGTCCGCGTCCACTCCGGCCGCGTCCGCCCCGTCGTCGTCCGCCCCGGCCGAGTCGGCGGACGAACCTCCGACCGCCGTGGAGCGGCCCGCGGAGGGGCGGCCCGCCGAGGGGGCGCAGGCGCTGGGGCTGACCCCGGTGCCGGCCGTCCCGGCGAAGCCGACCTGGGCGCCGGCGGTGCCCGCGGCGGCGGCCGCGCTGCCGGGGCCCGCCGCGTTGCCGGTGGCCGCCGTGCTGCCGGTGCCCGCGGCCGCCCCGGTGCCGTTCGAGCCGCTGTTCCGGCAGGCTCCGGCGCTCAACTGGGTGGGCCCGGACGACCGTTGGACCAGGGCCTGGGGGGTGCGGGCGGTCGCCGAGCCGCCGCCCGCGCTGGAGCCGGTGGGGGCGGCGGAGCCGGCCGCCGAGCCGCCGAGCGCCGAGGACCTGGTGCTGGTCCGGGCCTGCCTGGCCGCGGTCGCGCCGGACGCGGACCGGACGATGGCGCACTTCCACGCGCTGATGTTCCTGCGCCACCCGGAGCTGCGGGCGATGTTCCCGGCCGCGATGGACGAGCAGCGCACGCGGCTGTTCCAGGCGCTGCGGCTGTGCGCGGCCCGGGCCGCCGACCCGGCGGAACTGCGGGCGTACCTGGGCCCGTTGGGGCGCCGTCACCGCAAGTACGGGGCGCTGACCCGGCACTACGCCTCGGTGGCGGACTGCCTGGTGGCGGCGCTGGCCCGGTACGGCGGCAGCGGCTGGGACGGGCGCACCGAGGCGGCCTGGCGGCGGCTGCTGGCGCTGGTCTCCCGGCTGATGGTGGAGGGCGCGGAGGAGGAGGCCCGGTCGGCCCCGCCGTGGTGGCAGGCCGAGGTGGTGGAGCACCGCCAGGCCACCCGGGACGTCGCGGTGCTGACGCTCCGCCCCGACCAGGCGTACCCGTTCCGGGCCGGGCAGTGGGCGGCGGTGGAGACGCCGTGGTGGCCGCGGGTGTGGCGGCCGTACTCGTTCGGTTCGGCGCCGCGGCCGGACGGGCTGCTGACGCTGCACGTGAAGGCGGTGCAGGCGGGCTGGGTGAGCAACGCGCTGGTGCACCGGGCGCGGCCGGGTGACGTGCTGCGGCTCGGCGCGGCGGAGGGCGCGATGACGGTGGACCACGCGGCGGGCGGGGACCTGCTGTGCGTGGGCGGCGGCACCGGGATCGGGCCGGTCGCGGCGCTGGTCGAGGAGGTCGCCGAGCGGGGCGCGGCCGGGCGCCGGGTGGAGGTGTTCTACGGGGCGCGGCGGGCCGCGGAGCTGTACCGGCTGGAGGAGCTGCGCGAACTGGCCGCCCGGCACGCCTGGTTGACGGTGCGTGCGGTGGTGTCCGAGTCGGCGGGCGCGCCGGGCGGGGCGCTGGTCGGTGACCTGCCGGAGGCGGTGGCCCGGTACGCGCCCTGGCACGGCTTCGCGGCGTACCTGAGCGGCCCGGAGGCGATGGTGCGGTCCGCCTCGGCGGTGCTGCGGCGCTGCGGGGTGCCGGACGGGAGCCTCCGGCACGACCTGGCGGCGCGGGAGGGGGAGCGGGGCTGAGCCGGGCGGCGGGTCAGCCCAAGTCCGGTGCGAGCAGGGCGCGGACGCCCTCGATGTTGGCGGCGAGGTAGGCGCGGAGGCTGGGAGGGACGACGTTGACCGAGGTGACGCCCTCGCGGGTGAAGGGGACGCGGACGATCGCGTACTCGCCGTTGGGGTGCTCGACCTCGGGGCCGTGCCGGCGGGACTCGTCCATCCCGGTGAGCCGGCAGGCGAAGAAGTGCTGCACCTTGACGCCGTGCGGGTGCGCGGGGGTGCCGTCGTCGTGGTGCGAGTGCGCCACGGTGTCGACGAAGGCGGGCACCACGTCGGTGATCTTGCCGCCCAACTCCTCGTCCACCTCCCGGTGCAGGGCGGCGACCACCGTCCCGTCGGTGGGCTCGACGCCGCCGCCGGGGGTGATCCAGTACGGGTGCGGGGAGCCGGGGCGGACCCGGCGGATCAGCACCAGCGCGGCGGGGGCGTGCGCGTCCGCCGGGTCGAACTCCAGCAGGATCGCGCGGGCGGTGCGCTTGACGACGGGACGGACCGGGCCCGACATGGCTGTTACCTCCGGGGCACGAGCGTTGTGCGGGAGTCTGCCGCGCGGCGGCGGGCGCGAAACTCGCACACGGGGACGAATCGGCGGTACCTGTTCCGCCGTCCGGGTGCACCGGCATGCCCGGCGGTGTCGGGGCGTGGCGATGGACACATGCCCTATGGATCTTCGATTCACCCGGTCGGCCGAGCTGACGCCTGGTAATCAGCGAACAGGATTGGGATGTATCCTTCGCATTGAAGGCGAATTGCCCCATGTGTACACCATTGTCATTGCGGGGATGCCCGCCCTGTGCTCAAATGTCCGCCTGCCGGACGGATTCGGAGCAACCTCCTCCGAAAGCCAGCCACCGTCCGGGGGATGGGGATGAGCATGCACCGGACCGGTGAACCGGCGGGCCCGGGGACGGCCTCGGCGGACAGTTCCATACGCGCGCCGCGGGCACCGACCCTGATCACCTCGGTGCAGCGCGCCCTGCGCCTGCTGGAGGCGGTCGGCTCGCACGCCCACGGCGCCACCGCCAAACAGCTCGCCCGCGCCGCCGGACTGCCCCTCGGCACCACCTACCACCTGCTGCGCACCCTCACCCACGAGGGCTACCTGCGGCGCGAGGACGGCCGGTTCCACTACGGAGCGTCGGTCGACCGGATCGGCCACGCCACCGACCGGCAGTCCGACCGGAGCGAACTGCGCGGGCGGATGGAGGAGTTGCGCGACGAACTCGGCGCCGCCGTCTACTACGCGGTCTACGAGGACGGCGAGGTCCGGGTGGTCGACGTGGCCTCCGGCGCCGCGCAGCCGCAGGTCGAGGAGTGGGCGGACTTCCGCGCCACCGCGCACGCGCACGCCATCGGACTCTGCCTGCTCTCCCAACTCGGCGCCGAGGAACGGCTCGACCACCTCTCCCGGTACCGCCCGGCCGGCCTCACCCCGTCCACCTCGGACGGCGTCCGGGCGGTGCTGCGCCGGCTGGAGCTGGTCCGGCCGACCATGCCGGTGCTGGAGCGGCAGGAGTACGCGCTCGGCACGGTCTGCGCGGCGGTGCCGATCACCGTCGGCTCGGTGGTCGCCACCATGGCCATCTCGCTCCCGCTGGAGCACGGCGACCGGCTCGGCCCGGCCGCGGCCCGGCTGCGCTCGCTGGTGGGGGCGATGTTCCCGGTCTTCCCGGCGTGCGCGCGGTGAGGACCGGCGTTCGCGCGGTGAGGAGGAGGTGGTCGGACCGGGGAGCGTGCGGTGATTCCGTGTGGTGTTCGCTCACCATTTGAAAAAGCGAACCTTGTCCGCATCGCTGGCAAACATGGACGATGGGGTTCGAACGGGGAATCAAGGGACAAAGACCCACAAGAAGCAGCCACCGTCCGCAGGTACCCGCACGACCTGACGGGCCCGCCCCACCGGGGTGCCGTTCCAGCACAGCGAACAAGATCGAACCGATATGCCCGCCCACCGCTCGACCCTCGGCGCACCGGGCGGGCAGAACGAGAGGTACTGGCGCATGCACAGCACGGTCCAAGCCCAGATGGCGATGCACCTCGTGGTGTCGAGCGAGCTGTCCTTCCGCATCGCGGTCGACCTGGACTACGACGGCGACGACCCGTTCGCCGTCCGCTTCACCTTCCACCTGCCCGGGGACGAGCCAGTCACCTGGGTCTTCGCCCGCGAGCTCTTGGTCGACGGGATCAGCCGCCCCACCGGCGAGGGCGACGTGCACATCCACCCGGTCGGCGACGACCTCGCCGAGGTCTGCCTGGTGCTGCGCTCCCCCGAGGGTGACGCGCTGATGCGCGCCGCGGCCCCGCCACTGCTGGCCTTCCTGGCCCGCACCGACCGGCTGGTGCCGATGGGCCAGGAACTGGCCGGCGGGGAGCTGGACGAGGAACTCGCCTCGATCCTCTCCACCACCGGGCACGAGAACGCGGGCTGACCCCGGGTGCGTTCCGGGGTCGGCCCGCGCGGCTGACCGGTCGGCCGACGGCGTACCCGCCGGAGGGCCGGCCGGTCAGTCGTCGCCGAAGGCCAGGTTGAGGCCCCAGGACACCACGCTGATGATCAGCGCGCCGAGCAGCGCCGACCAGAAGCCCTCCACGTGGAAGTCCAGGTCCAGCTTGTCCGAGGCCCAGGAGGTCAGCCACAGCATCAGGGCGTTGATCACGAAGGTGATCAGGCCCAGGGTCAGGATGAACAGCGGTAGCGAGAACAGCTTCACCACCGGCTTGATCAGGAAGTTGATCACGCCGAAGACCAGGGCGACCCCGATCACGGTGAACGTCTTGTGCTGCCAGTCGTCGTTGTCCCCCGTGAGCGTGATCCCGGTGACGATCCAGGCGGCGACCCAGATCGCCGCCGCGTTGATGAGCGTTTTGATCACGAAATTCTTCATGCTGCGGATGGTGACAGGCCCGGACGGGTGGGCGGAAGCTCTCCGGGGCGGTGTTGTTGAATGGGGCCCGACCCGGGAGAGGAGCCGAGCCCCGATGAAGCTGTTCCGGCTGGACGAACTCGACGCCGAGCGCGCCGCGAGCGAGGGCGCGTACCTGCGCTTCCTGAAGCAGCCGACGATGTCCGCGGGCCTCTACGCGCTCTCCCCCGGTGACACCGACCCGCAGACCCCGCACACCCAGGACGAGATCTACCTGGTGGTCAGCGGCCGGGCCGAGCTGACCGTCGGCCGGGAGACCGCCACGGTCGGGCGCGGCAGCGTGGTGTTCGTCCCCGCCGGGACGGAGCACCGCTTCCACCACATCACCGAGGAACTGCGGGTGCTCGTGGTCTTCTCCCCGCCGGAGGACTGACCGTGCCGAGGCCGCACCCGCGCAGGAGGACCAACCCGTGAAGCTCACCGACGAACTGTGGGCGGCCGCCGAGCCGACCTACCGCCGGATCCTCGACCACCCCTTCCTGCTCGGCCTCGCCGACGGCACCCTTCCGCGCGCCGCGTTCCGGCACTTCGTCGTCCAGGACTCGCACTACCTGCGGGACTACGCCCGAGCACTGGCCGTCTGCGCCGCCAAGGCCCCCGGCGAGGACGAGGTGCTGGCCTTCTGCAACGACGCGGTCGGCGCGATCGCCGCCGAACAGGAGATGCACGGCGAGTTCATGTCCGCGCTCGGCGGCGCCGCCGACGGCGACGAGCTCGTCCGGCCCACCACCCGCGCCTACACCTCGTACCTGCTGGCCACCGCGTACGGCGGCTCCTTCGCCGAGGCGCTCGGCGCCGTGCTGCCCTGCTACTGGATCTACGCCCGGGTCGGCGAGGAGCTCGCCCGCCGCTCCTCCCCCGAGCCGCTGTACGCCAAGTGGATCGCCGCCTACGGCGACGAGGGCTTCCAGAGCGTGGTGCGCCGCGTCCTGGAACTCACCGACCGGATCGGCGCGGACCTCTCCGCGGCCGAACGGCGGCGCGTGGTCGAGCACTTCACCACCACCTCGCGCTACGAGTGGATGTTCTGGGACGCCGCCTGGCGCGGCGAGGACTGGCCGGTCTGAGGGCCCGCCCGGAGACCCGTCCGGAGACCCACCCGGAGGCCCACCCGGAGGCCCGCCCTCAGGGTCGACCACCCCTGACCTCAGGGAAGGATCTCCGGGTTCTCTCCGGGCCGGTACCCCTCGATTTCGCCTCCCGCTCCCGCCTACGATCGAAGTGTCGAGATCGAGGGAGCGGGAACGCAGCCGGAAACACCGGCACCGACCCCGAGGGGAGAAGGTACGGACATGGCCGAGCTCTGGAAGTCGATGCCGTCGTGGATGCGCAACATCGTCGTACCGATCCTGGCCCTGGTGATCGCCTGGAAGATCGTCTCGTTCGTCTTCGGCGTCCTGGCCGGACTCATCGGTCTCGCGATCAACGTGCTGGTCCTGGTCGGCATCGCCGCGGCCGTGGTGATCCTGATCAAGAAGGCCGCCAAGAACTAGGCCGGACGCGGCGCCGGCCGCCGCCGTTGCGGACGAGCGCGGCCAGGTAGTCGTCGAGGTCCCGGCCCGGGGTGAAGCCCCGGGACCGGGACTTCCGCGTGTCCAGCACCACCCGGTGCGCCAACTGGTCCAGCGCGTACGCGGTCAGGTGCGGGCGCCGCCCCACCGCGAGCGCCGCCAGCCGGGGCGGCACGTGCAGCAGCCGCGCCCGCCGCCGGTGCGCCGCCAGCACCGCCCGCAGCGCCGAGTCCCGGGCGTACGGGGCGCGGTCGGCGACGTTGTACGCCCCCGGCGGCCAGCCCGCCGCCAGCAGGCACGCCTCGGCGAGGTTCTCCACCGCCGTCAGGCTCAACTCCACGTCCCGCCCCGGCAGCGGCAGCACCCCGCCCCGGACGGCGGCCAGCAGCCGCGGCACCAGGTGCGGGTCCCCCGGCCCGTACACCGCGCGCGGACGCAGCACCACGGCGCCCGCCGCCAGCGCGAGACCGTCCGCGAGCGCCTTCGTCCGGCCGTACGCGTTCAGGTGGCCGGACGCGGTCGGGTGCTCCTCCGTCACCGAGGAGCGGTCCGGGCGCGGGTCGTAGACGCTGGCGCTGCTCACGAACACGAAAGGCGTTCCGGCGGCGGCCTCCAGCAGCCGCCGCGTCGCCCCCACGTTGACCTCGTACTGCGCGCGCTCGGCCGGCGAGCCCGGCGGGTGGTCGCCGACCGCCGCCGCGCAGTGCACCACCAGGTCCGCCGCGCGGACCTCCGGCGGGACGGGGCCGGCCGCGTCCCACGGCACGTGCGAGCCGTGCCGGGGCGGACGGCGGCCGAACGCGAGGACGCGCAGGCCGCGGGAGACGGCGAGCGCGGCGAGGTGCGAACCGCAGAAGCCGGTGGCACCGGTCAGCACGAGGGTGGTCAACGGCGGGTCCTTTCGGCGGACGGGATGCACATTCAGGGGCTCGGTAAGAACGGCGGGATCCACCACCAGGGGCTCGGGGAACGGCGAGTCCGTGCTGCTGGTGGCCGGAGCCCATCGGAGGTTCGTGCTGCTGCGTGTCTGTGACGGAACCGGAAGCCGATGCGCGCTCCGGCAGTGAACCGTCAGCAGCCCCGGGCTCGCCGTTCCCCGAGCCCCTGGTTCGTTCCCCTTTGCCGTCCTTCTACTTCTGGAGGACGCAGGTGCGGTAGGAGGGAAGGGCGCTGGTGGGGTGCGGGGTGGTGCGGACGGCTCGGGGGGTGTGCGGGGCCAGGGTGGTGAGGAGGAGGGCGAGTTGGGCTCGGGCCAGGCTCGCGCCGGGGCAGGTGTGCGGGCCGAGGCCGAAGGGGGCGCGGGTGGCGTGCGGGTGGGCGGGAGTGTCGTGGTGGGCCTCGGCGGCGTGGCGGGCAACCAGCAGCAGGCGGTCGCCGCGGCGCAGGCGGTGGCCGAGGACGGTCGCGTCGGCGGCCGCGGCGCGCGGCAGGACGGGGGAGGCGGCGGTGCGGCGGAGCAGTTCGGCGGCGAGCGCCGGGGCGTCCTGCCGGGCGAGGTCCCAGAGCCGGTCGCGGGCGCACCAGGCGGCGGCGCGGGGCAGCGCGGCGAGGGTGGTGTTGACCGCGGCGACGGCGAGCATCGCGTCGCGCGGGTCGGGCAGCAGCCCGCACAGGTCCGCGGCGGCCGCGCGGGCGCGGCGGGCGGCGCCGGGGCGGGGCAGCAGGGACGGGAGGTGGGCGCGGGCGGTGGCGGCCGCGGCGCGTTCGGCGGCGCGGGCCAGCCGGACGGGGTCGGCGTCGCTGCCGGTGAGCGCCGCGGCGGTGGCGCCGGCCAGTTCGCGGACGGCCGGGACGAGGTCGACGGGCGCGGTGAGGTCGCCGAGGTGCCGGTCGAGGATCCGCTGCCAGCGCGGCTGCAGCGCGGCCGCCCCGGCCGGACCCAGCAGGGGTGCCAACTCTCGGCGGGCGGCCCGGTGTTCGTCCCCCTGCTGGTCGAAGAGCAGGCTGCCGCCGGTGAGTTCGGCCGCGGTGCCGCCGGTGGTGCGTTCGGCGGTCCGGTCGAGCGGGACGCGGGTCAGCACCTCGCGGTAGGCGTCCGGGTGGTGGACCAGCACGGTGCGGCCTAGCCGGAGCACCGGCCGGTGCCTGGTCGCGGCCAGCAGGGCGAACAGCAGCGGGTGGCTGAGCAGGTAGACCGCGCGGTCGGCGCGCCTGGCGGGGGTCAACGGGGGCTCCGGGCGGGCGCCCCGGCGAGGCGGTGGGCGCAGTAGCGGGCCGCGGCCGGGCGGTCGGGCTTGCGGGAGCGGCCGGTGAGCGGGACGGGGCCGAGCAGCAGGGCGTCGGGCCGGGCGGTGCCCATCCGGGCCAGCGGGGCGCGCAGGGCGGCCCGCAGCCGGCCGTGGTCGGCGCCGGGCCGGGGCTGCACCAGGGCGACCAGCCGTTCGTCGCCGCCGGGCGCGGGAACGCCCACCAGGACGGCGAGTTCGACGTCCGGCAGGTGCAGGGACGGCTCGTACAGGCCCGGGTAGATGTTCTCGGCGCGGCGCAGCACCATGTCCTTGAGCCGGCCGGCCAGCACGATCCGCCCGTCCGGGTCGAGCCGGGCCCGGTCGCCGGTGCGCACCCACGGGTCCGGGTCCTCGCCGAGGTAGCGGTCGCGGGCGGACGGGGCGGCGAGCAGCAGTTCGCCGTCCGCGCCGAGCCGGGTGCGGACGCCGGGCAGCGGGTGGCCGAGCAGGTCTCCCGGGCCGTCGTGGGCGCTCTTGTCGCGCTCCTCGACGGCCGCGGCCGGGAACAGCTCGGTCAGCGCGTACACCCCCCAGGCTTCCCGGGCGCCCGCCTGCTTCGCCCGGCGCAGCAGCGCGGCGTCGGCGGGCGCGGAACCCGTCCAGACCCGGCCGGTGAGCCGGGACAGCGCCCGCAGCCGGGGCGGCGTCAGGTAGGTCTCGTCCGGGGCGAGCCGGTCGACCTGGCGCTGCAGGACGGCGGCGCGGCGGGCCGGCAGCGCGACGACCGCGCCCGCGGCCAGCGCCGGGACCAGCACGAACGTCGTCCCGCCCAGCACCACCTGCCCCGGGCGGGGCCGCACCAGCGCGTCGACCGCCCGCATCCCGGCGGCCAGCGAGGCCCGCGAGTGCACCACCGCGCGCGGCGCGGACGTCGTCCCGGAGGTGAACACGACCACCGCGTCGCCGTCCCCCTCGTACGGGGCGGGCGCGGCCGCCGGATGCTCGGCCAGCGGGCGGGCGCACCACGGGTGGCGGGGGCCGACGGTCGCCACCGGCGCGAGCGCCCGCAGCGGCGGCAGCTCCAGACCGGCCCGGCGGGCCAGCGGACCGGCCCACCCCGCGACGGCCTGCGCGGCGGAGTCCGCCAGGATCAGCGCCGGCGGGGCCAGCGCCAGCCGGGCCCGCAGCACCTCCGGCCCGGCCCCCGGGTCGAACACGGCGCTGCGCAGACCCAGCCGGTGCGCGGCCAGCAGCACCGCGAGGGCCCGCGGGCCCGGACGCACCGCGACACCCAGGGTGTCGCCCGCGCGCAGGCCGTGGGCGTGGTGCAGGGCGGCGGCGTAGCGCTCGGCGAGAGCGGCGAGGTCGCCGCAGCGGGCCAGGACGCGGGGGGCGCCGCGACGGGTGCTCCCGAGCAGGGCCGGTCGCGAGGCGCCTTCGCGCAGCGTGCGGGCGAGCTGGTCGAGCACGGGGATCACCTTTCGGCAGACGGGAGGCGAAATCAGGGGCCCGGGGAACGGCGGGTCGATGCTGCTGGTGGCCGGAGCCCATCGAAGGTCGGGGCTGCTGCGTGTCTTGAACGGAACCGAAAGCCGATGCGCGCAACGGCAGTGAACCGTCAGCAGACCCGGACTCGCCGTTCCCCGAGCCCCTGGCGGGGCTCTCCTGAGCCTTCGTCAGCGGACGTCCACGTCGCGGGCGCCAGCGCCGCGTTCGAGGTACCAGCGGGCGGTGCCGCGCAGGCCGTAGGCGCGGATGCGGCGGGTGGAGTTCTGGACGACCATGTCGGGGCGGTGGACGATCGCGGTGGTGTGGCGGCGGACGCGGTTGATGAAGTCGCGGTCGGTGGGGGAGGGGCGGCGGGGCATGCCTTCGGTGGCGAGGTAGAGCGCGGCGGTGACGGCCATGTTGTTGCCGGCGTGCATGCGGTAGGGCGTGAGGTAGCCGTGGCGGCGGCGGTGGGCGGGGCGGATGCGGCCGAAGAGGGCGCCGAGGGCGACCAGGACGCGGAAGACGGCGCGGCCGGCCGGGCCGTGTTCGTCGCGGCGGGCGGTGACGCGGCCGCAGACCAGTCCGCCGGAGGCGTGCATGGCGGTGCGGGCGGCGCCGGCCCAGCCGGGTTCGGGGAGGCAGTCGGCGTCGGTGCGGGCGAGCAGGGTGGCGCCGTGGGCGATGGCGTGCCGGAAGCCGGTGTCGACGGCGCAGCCGACGCCCTTCTCGGGTTCGGTGATCAGGTGGACGGGGAAGGGCGCGGTGCGGGCGAAGGCGAGGACCTGGTCGGCGGTGGTGTCGGTGGAGCCGTTGTCGACGACCAGCAGGGTGAAGTCGCGGTCGTGCTGGGCGGCGAGGGCGTGCAGGGCGCCGTCGATCCGGGCGGCTTCCTGGTAGGCGGGGACGACCACCCACAGCTCGGTCGTCGGGGGCGTGGTCATGACTTCTCCCAGAGCATCGTCATCAGGCTGACGCCGCCGCCCAGGCCGACCATCAGGACGCGGTCGCCGCTGTCCAACTCGTCCATCGTACGGTCGAGTTGGACGCCTATGGTGGCGGAGGCGAGGTTGCCGAGCTCGGGGACGGTGACGACCAGCTTCTCGGCGGGGACGCCGGTGAGTTCCACGAAGCGCTCCAGGTAGGGCAGGGTGACCTGGTGGACCAGGACGCGGGCGTAGGCGTCCCAGCCGAGGCCGGTGCGGGTGGCGACGCGGGTGAGGATGTCGGCCCCGATCCGTTCGAAGACGCCGCGCAACTCCTTGCCGCCGCCGCGGAAGTAGCTCCACTCGTCGCCGCGCGGGTGGCGGGAGCCGCCGCCGGGGATGCCGCCGACCTCCCAGTGCTCGGAGGCGGTGAGGGTCTCGACGTCGAGGATGCCGCCGCGCTCGACGCGTTCGACCAGGACGGCGGCGGCGCCGTCGCCGAAGGTGTACCCGGCGAAGCCCTCGCGGAACTCGGCGAGGCCGGACGGGTCGCGGCGCATGGCGCGGCTGGGGGTCTCGCCGGTGACGACCAGGGCGCGGGTGGCGCGGCCGGCCAGGATCATCGCGCGGGCGGTGTCGATGCCGTTGAGGAAGCTGTTGCAGGCGTTGGCGATGTCCAACGCATGCGCGCGGGAGCCGAGTTCGGCCTGGACGAGGTGGGCGGTGGCGGGTTCGCAGACGTCCCGGGAGGCGGAGGCGAACAGCAGCAGGTCGAGGTCGGCCGGTTCCAGGCCGCGGCGGGCGAGGGCCTGCCGGGCGGCGGCCAGGGCGAGGGTCGAGGGGTGCTCGTCGGGCCCGGCGAAGCGGCGGGTGCGGATGCCGGTGGCCTTCTCGAACATGCCGTCGGGCAGCGGGAGTCGGGCGCCGGCGGCCACTTCGTCCTGCAACTGCCGTGACGTGACGGTCTGTTGGGGGAGGTGGGAGCCGACGGCGGTGATTCCGACGCGGGGCAGCAGGTCCATGCCCCGATGCTGGCCCGGTGGGGGCGGCCGGGGCGTGAGTACGGGTACTCAGCCGGGGCCGGGGATGCGGAGACGGCACGGCCCGTACGGCGTGCTGCTGC
>NZ_JBHUWH010000066.1:0-24821 GCF_042670125.1 Kitasatospora sp. NPDC057198
ACCACCGGAATAGGGCGGCCCCGCGCACTGCGTCCTCGCTAGTGTTTTACTTCAAAAGGAATCTCCAACCAACCGATACCGGCTGGCCGGGGATGTCAACATATCTGGCGTTGACTTTTGGCACGCTGTTGAGTTCTCAAGGAACGGACGCTTCCTTCGAGCCGCATTCCTGCGGACCCTCCGGGCGCTGCGTTCTTTCGTGTTTCGAGCTTACCAGACTGTTTACTCGGCGTTGACCGAAGCTTTACTCGTCCGACTCGCTCTGTTTACCGCCGTTGCGCGGCGACTCGAGCAACCATAGCGGGTCGGCGGCCGAGCGCCTAATCGGGGCGGGGCGGAGTCACCCGGTCGGCCTCGCGCAGGGCAGGTGGGTGGGGCGGATGGGGGCTCACTCGGATGCCGTAGAGTGCGGCGGGGCGGCCAAGAGGACTAGACCACTTGAGGGTGGCGGGGGCGGCGGAGATGGTGTGGGGCGGTCGGTTCGTGTGCGGCTCGATTGAGGGCGGCGGTGATCTTCACTCGGGCGGCCCGCGGGCGTTATCGCATGGAATGTCCGAAGTTGACGTAATTTGGGGTCAGTCGATCAATGGGCCGCTGCCCCGCGGCCGCACGCGATGTACTCCGTACCTGGGAGGCTCCACCATGACCACTGTCACGTCGCCGCTCGCCGGTCGCGCTGTCGGCCTCGCCAATGTTCCCGACCCGGTGTTCGCCGGGGCCATGGTCGGACCGGGGACGGCGATCGATCCGTTGCGGGAGCCGATCGAGGCGGTGGCTCCGGTGGACGGGCAGGTGGTGTCGATGCACCCGCACGCGTTCGTGGTGATGGACGAGAACGGGCACGGGGTGCTGACGCACCTGGGGATCGACACGGTGCAGCTCAACGGGGAGGGGTTCGAGCTGTTGGTGCACAAGGGGGACCGGGTGCGGCGGGGGCAGCCGGTGATCAAGTGGAACCCGGCGGCGGTGGAGGCGGCGGGGAAGTCGCCGATCTCTCCGATCGTGGCGCTGGAGGCTTCGGCGGAGCAGCTGAGCGGGGTGGCGGAGTCCGGTGAGGTCACGGCCGGCGGCGAACTGTTCATCTGGAACTGACGGGACTGACGGAACTTACGGCGACTGATGGCGAAGGGGTTTCGGACCATGGAGCGGACGCTGCGGGGCGTGGGGGTCAGTCACGGGGTCGCCATCGGGCAGGTGCGGCACATGGGGACGGCGGTGCTGGAGCCGCCGGTGGCCCGGGTGTCGGCCGAGGAGGTGCCGCGGGAGCAGGCTCGGGCGCGGGCGGCGGTGGAGGCGGTGGCGGCGGACCTGAACGCGCGCGGGAACCTGGCCGGCGGTGAGGCGCAGGCGGTGCTGGAGGCGCAGGCGCTGATGGCGCAGGACCCGGAGCTGCTGGCGGACGTGAACCGGCGGATCGAGTCGGGGAGCAGCGCGGAGCGCGGGGTGTACGACGCGTTCGCGGCGTACCGGGAGCTGCTGGCGGCGGCGGGTGAGTACCTGGCCGGGCGGGTGGCGGACCTGGACGACGTGCGGAACCGGATCGTGGCGCGGCTGCTGGGGGTGCCGATGCCGGGGGTGCCGGACAGTGACGAGCCGTACGTGCTGCTGGCGCGGGACCTGGCGCCGGCGGACACGGCGCTGCTGGATCCGTCGCTGGTGCTGGGGTTCGTGACGGAGGAGGGCGGGCCGACCTCGCACAGCGCGATCCTGGCGCGGGCGATGGGGGTGCCGGCGGTGGTGGCGCTGGCGGGGGCGACGGGGTTGGCGGAGGGGGTGGTGGTGGCGGTCGACGGGTCGTCGGGCGAGGTGCTGGTGGAGCCGGCGGCGGAGCGGCAGGAGGAGTTGCGG
Source organism: Kitasatospora sp. NPDC057198 (assembly GCF_042670125.1). NCBI lineage: Bacteria > Bacillati > Actinomycetota > Actinomycetes > Kitasatosporales > Streptomycetaceae > Kitasatospora > Kitasatospora sp. NPDC057198. Next base: position 1,849 of record NZ_JBHUWH010000066.1, read on the forward strand.
CGGCTGGCGGCGGAGCGGAAGGCGGCGCTGGCGGCTTCGAGCGGGCCGGGGCGGACGTCGGACGGGTTCATGGTGCCGCTGCTGGCGAACGTGGGCGGGCCGGCGGACGTGCCGGCGGCGTTGGAGAACGGGGCGGAGGGCGTCGGGCTGTTCCGGACCGAGTTCCTGTTCCTGGACGACTCGGCGCGGGCGCCGGGTGAGGACAAGCAGGTCGAGGCGTACCGGAAGGTGCTGGAGGCGTTTCCGGGGGGCCGGGTGGTGGTGCGGGTGCTGGACGCGGGGGCGGACAAGCCGTTGGACTTCCTGACGCCGGGGGACGAGCCGAACCCGGCGCTGGGGGTGCGCGGGTTGCGGACGCTGCTGGAGCACCCGGAGGTGCTGCGCACCCAGTTGCGGGCGCTGGCCCGGGCGGCGGAGGGGTTGACGGTGCGCCTGGAGGTGATGGCGCCGATGGTGGCGGACGGGGTGGACGCGCGGGCGTTCGCGGCGGCCTGCCGGGAGGTGGGGCTGGACGCCAAGTACGGGGCGATGGTGGAGATCCCGTCGGCGGCGCTGCGGGCGGCGGCGGTGCTGCGGGAGGTGGAGTTCCTGTCGCTGGGGACGAACGACCTGGCGCAGTACGCGTTCGCGGCGGACCGGCAGGTGGGGTCGTTGGCGCGGCTGCAGGATCCGTGGCAGCCGGCGCTGCTGGACCTGATCGCGGCGGCGGCGGAGGCGGCGAAGGCGGCCGGGAAGAGTTGCGGGGTGTGCGGGGAGGCGGCGTCGGACCCGCTGCTGGCGTGCGTGCTGACCGGGCTCGGGGTGACCAGCCTGTCGATGGGGGCGGCGTCGATCCCGTACGTGCGGGCGGAGTTGGGGCGGGCGACGCTGGCGCAGTGCCAGCGGGCGGCGGAGGCGGCGCGGGCGGCGGACACGGCCGAGGAGGCGCGGGAGGCGGCGGCGCGGGTGCTGTCCGGCCGGTAGGGGAGGGTTTCGGGATCTCCCGAGGGGTCTCGCTGTCGCCGTGGGGGGTGGCAGCGGGGCCCCTCGGGGTCTTTTCGGGCTAGGACTGCTTGCGGGTGGTGGCGAGCTGTTCGAAGAACCGCAGGTGGTCGAGGTTGTCGACGGAGCCGGGGTTGACCGCCCGGGTGAGGGGGGTGCCGCCGAGCAGGCGCTTGACGGGGACTTCGAGGCGCTTGCCGGTGAGGGTGTGCGGGAGGCCGGCGACGGTGATCACCTCGTCGGGGACGTGGCGCGGGGACAGTTCGGTGCGCAGCGAGGTGCGGATGCGGGCGGTGAGGTCCTCGTCGAGTTCGGCGCCGGGGGTGAGGACGACGAACAGCGGCATCCAGTAGCCGCCGTCGGGTTCTTCCAGGCCGATGACCAGGGACTCGGCGATCTCGGGGAGGCGTTCGACGACCTCGTAGATGTCGGCGGAGCCCATCCGGACGCCCTGGCGGTTGAGGGTGGAGTCGGAGCGGCCGTGGATGACGACGGTGCCGCGGCCGGTGGCGGTGATCCAGTCGCCGTGGCGCCAGGTGCCGGGGTAGGTGTCGAAGTAGCTGTCGTGGTAGCGGTGGCCGTCCGGGTCGTTCCAGAAGCCGGTGGGCATGGACGGGAGGGGCTTGGTGACGACGAGTTCGCCGACGGTGTCGGTGTGCGGGTGGCCGTCGGCGTCCCAGGACTCGACGGCGGCGCCGAGGCAGGGGGCCTGGATCTCGCCGAGGTGGACGGGGAGGGTGGGGACGCCGCCGACGAAGCAGGAGCAGACGTCGGTGCCGCCGCTGACGGAGGCGAGCCAGAGGTCGGACTTGACCTCGTCGTAGATCCACTGGAAGCCGTCGGGCGGGAGCGGGGAGCCGGTGGTGCCGAGGCAGCGGACGGCGGAGAGGTCGAGGTCGCGGCCGGGGTGGAGGTCGGCCTTGCGGCTGGCGATGACGTAGGCGGCGGAGGTGCCGAGGACGGTGGCGCGGGTGCGGGCGGCGACGGACCAGAGGGCGCCGGTGTCGGGGTGTCCGGGGCTGCCGTCGTAGGTGACGACCGTGCTGCCGGTGAGCAGGCCGGCGAGCAGGAAGTTCCACATCATCCAGCCGGTGGACGTGTACCAGAGGAAGCGGTCGTCGGGGCCGAGGTCGAGGTGGAGGGCGGCCTGCTTGAGGTGTTCGACCAGGATGCCGCCCTGGCTCTGCACGATGGCCTTGGGGAGGCCGGTGGTGCCGGAGGAGTAGAGGACCCAGAGGGGGTGGTCGAAGGGGACGGGTTCGAAGACGGGTTCGGTGGCGGAGGCGACCAGGTCGTCGTAGTGGAGGGCGCCTTCGGGGGCGGGGGTGTCCAGGAGGGGGACGTGGATGACGGTGGTGAGGGTGGGGAGTTCGCGGCGGAGTTCGGCGACGACCCCGGTGCGGTCGTGGTCCTTGCCGCCGTAGTGGTAGCCGTCGACGGCGAACAGGACGGTGGGTTCGATCTGCTGGAGGCGGTCGAGGACGCTGCGGGCGCCGAAGTCGGGGGCGCAGCTGGTCCAGGTGGCGCCGACGGCGGCGGTGGCCAGGAGGGCGACGGCGGCCTGCGGGACGTTGGGCAGGTAGGCGCTGACCCGGTCGCCGGGGCGGACGCCGTGGGCGCGCAGGGCGGCGGCGAGGGAGCCGACCTGGCGGCGGAGCTCGGACCAGGTGGTGGCGGCCGGTTCGGTGCTGCGCTCGTCCAGGTGGAGGATGGCGGGGCGGTCGGCGTTGGCCGGGTCCTCGGCGGCGCGCAGGGCGTGTTCGGCGTAGTTGAGGGTGGCGCCGGGGAACCACGTGGCGCCGGGCATGGTGGCGGGTTCGGCGAGGACGGCGGTGGGCGGGGTGTGGAAGCGGACGTCGAAGTACTCGGTGACGGCTGTCCAGAAGCGGCTGAGGTCGTCGGTGGACCAGCGGTGGAGGTCCGCGTAGCGGGTGGCGGCCTCGGTGTCGGTGGTGACCGGTGCGAGCGGGGCGGCGGGGGCGCCGTGGTGTTCCGCGGCCCAGCGCTGGAAGTCGACCAGGCGGCTGGCGGCGGCGCGGGCGGGGTCGGGGCGCCACAGCGGTTCGGGGTGGTCCTGGGGGGTCGGAGGGGTGCTCACGTGGGTGGTCTCCAGGCCGTGGTGGGGACGGCTGGGCTCGTGGCGGGCCGTCCGTGGGTGCTGACGCTGCTGACCATGCCACGTGATCGTCCGGGGGTCCAGGGTCGCGCGGTCGGGATGCTGGTGGGGGCGGGTGGGAGGTGGTAGACCGGCGGGATGACGGTGGCTTATGACGTGGTGATCGTGGGTGGCGGGCACAACGGGCTGGTGGCGGCCGGGTACCTGGGGCGGGCCGGGCTGCGGGTGCTGGTACTGGAGCGGCTGGGGCACCTGGGCGGGGCGGCGGTGTCGGAGCGGGCGTTCGCGGGGGTGGACGCGCGGCTGTCGCGGTACTCGTACCTGGTGAGCCTGCTGCCGCGGCGGATCCTGGCGGATCTGGGGGTGCGGGTGGAGCTGCGGCGGCGGCGGATCTCCTCGTACACGCCGTGGGAGCGGGACGGGCGGGTCGGGGGGCTGCTGGTGGACGGCGGGGACGAGCGGCGGACGGCCGGGTCGTTCCGTGAACTGACGGGTGGGGAGCGGGAGTTCGCGGCGTGGCGGGAGTTCTACGGGATGACCGGGCGGGTCGCGGAGCGGGTCTTCCCGTCGTTGACGGAGCCGTTGCCCTCGCGGGAGGAGCTGCGGGCGCGGGTGGACGACCCGGTGGCGTGGGCGGAGCTGTTCGAGGAGCCGCTGGGGGTGGCGCTGGAGCGGCGGTTCGCGGACGACGTGGTGCGCGGGGTGGTGCTGACGGACGCGCTGATCGGGACGTTCTCGCACGCGCACGATCCTTCGCTGCGGCAGAACCGGTGCTTCCTGTACCACGTGGTGGGCGGCGGGACGGGCGACTGGGACGTGCCGGTGGGCGGGATGGGGGCGGTGACCGGGGCGCTCGCGGAGGCGGCGCGGGCGGGCGGGGCGGAGCTGCGGACGGGGTGCGAGGTGGTGTCGGTGGACCCGGGCGGGGCGGCGGGGCCGGCCGAGGTCGGGTACCTGGACGCGGACGGGGTGCAGCGGCGGGTGGGGGCGCGCCGGGTGCTGTGCAACGCGGCGCCGGTGGAGCTGGCGCGGCTGCTGGGCGGCGGGGACGGCGGGGAGCGTCCGGAGGGGGCGCAGCTGAAGGTGAACATGCTGCTGCGCCGGCTGCCGCGGCTGCGGGACGGGGCGGTGGACGTGCGGGACGCGTTCGGGGGGACGTTCCACGTCGCGGAGTCGTACCGGGAGTTGGAGGGGGCGTACCGGGAGGCGGCGGCGGGGCGGCTGCCCTCCCCCGCGCCGTCGGAGATCTACTGCCACTCGCTGGCGGACCGGTCGATCCTGGGACCGGGGGTGCCGGCGGGGGCACACACGCTGACGCTGTTCGGGTTGCAGCTGCCGGCCCGGCTGTTCGCCGCGCCGATGGGAGTGCAGGAGGCGGCGGGGGTGCGGGAGGCGGCGCTGGCGGGGGTGCTGGCGGCGCTGGACGGGGTGCTGGCGGAGCCGTTGGCGGACTGCCTGGCGGTGGACGCGCAGGGGCGGCCGTGCCTGGAGGTGCGCGGGCCGCTGGACCTGGAGGCGGACCTGCGGCTGCCGGGCGGGAACATCTTCCACCGGGAGCTGGCCTTCCCGTTCCGCGAGGGGAACGGGGAGGACGCAGGGCGGTGGGGGGTGGGGACCGGGCACCCGCGGGTGCTGGTGTGCGGGGCCGGGGCGGTGCGCGGGGGCGGGGTGAGCGGGATCCCGGGGCACAACGCGGCGATGGCGGTGCTGGGGCGCTGACCGGCCGGGCCCGGCCGGGTTCAGATGCGGAGGTACTCGCCGTCGAACCAGGCGCGGGCCACCCGGGTGTGGAAGGGGAAGGCGAGCGGGGTGTCGGCGGTGGCGAGCTGCCAGCCCTCGGTCTCGTCGGTGGGGGCGGAGGGCGGCAGGTCGGCCAGGTCGCGGGGCGGGAGGAGGCCGAACAGGCAGAGGAAGCCGCCGCGGTTGTCGGAGTCGGTGGCGACCAGGCGGACGTCGGCGGCGTCGGCCAGGATGCCGGTCTCCTCGCGCAGTTCGCGGACGGCGGCCTGCTGCCAGCTCTCGCCGTAGTCGACGTAGCCGCCGGGCAGGGCGAGCAGGCCGTTGCCGGGTTCGATGGTGCGGCGGATGACGGTCAGCCGGGTGTCGCCGTCGGGGTGGTGGACCGGGAGCAGGGCGACGGTGACCGGGAGCGGGTTGCGGTAGCTGATCTCGCCGCAGCCGGGGCAGGTGCGCGGCCAGCCGTCGGTGCCGGCCGGGTAGGGCGCTCCGCACCAGTGGCAGTGGGTGTGCGGGCCGAAGGGGGCGGGCCGGGCGGACGGCGGGGTCGTCATGGGGGCGATGGTAGTCCGGGCGGGTGACGGGCGGGGGCGTACCGGCGGGATCGGGGCGGGGGGCGTGCGGTGGTGCGGGTGGCGCGGGGCGGGCGGGGGCGGTTCCGGCCGGGCGGGTGAATCCGGTGGGCGGGGTTGGAATTGGACGGTGTGCGCACGGTAGCGATGGGGTGCTCCCGTGACGGACGCGGGAATCGACTGTTCATTAAGGATGATTGTGCGAGCGATTCTGGTTTCCCTGATGGCGGCGGGCTCGGTGCTCGCGCTGGCGGCTCCGGCTCCGGCGGCGGCGCGCTCGGCGAGCGGCGACGTGGCGGTGTTCTCGACCGAGGTGCAGCCGCTGGACGTCTACCACGACCCGGCGGGCTGTCAGCAACTCCCGGCGATGGCACACGTGTTGAACAACCTGACGGACCGCCCGGTGAAGGTCTACGGGAACCCGTTCTGCCTCGGCCCGTCGGTGGTGGTGCAGCCGGGTTACGGGACGCACGTGCCGGGCGGGGCGGGGAGCTTCTCCGCGTAGCGCGGAATACCGGAAAAGCGGTCGGATGATCGCACGGGCGGTCGGGGAAACAGCCGATCGCCCTTTTTTTGGCTGATCACAGAAATGCGCCCGAACGGTCGCCCTATGTCATGATGGCGACCGCCGACTCCTCGCCCCCCGGGACGAATTGGCGCGCCGTCAGCGCGGTCGGCCCGTTGTCTCCGGCCCCCCGCGGCAGTCGCGTCCCGGGTTGCGGCCGCCGTCGAGAGGACTGCGTTTCCCGTGGAGCACGTCGCCCTTCCCGCTGCCCCCGAGGCGGCCCCGGTCCCCTGGCGGGCGTACGCCAGGCTGGCCAAGCTCGACATCTGGGACTACTACCTGAGCGTGCCGCTGGCGGCCGCGCTGGTGCTGGCCTCCGGGGCCGGGGCGGCCGGCGGGGCGGGCTCCGGGGCGGTGCTGGCGGTGCTGGTGCTGTTCCTCGGCGGGGAGGTCGCGATGAGCGCGGCCATGTGCACCTTCGACGACGTCACCGGGTACCGGGACGGCAGCGACGCGGTGAACTACGGGCCGGACGCGCCGGCCCGGCGGCTGGCCCGCAAGCCGCTGGTGGCGGGCACCCTGACCGAGCGCCAGGCGATCCGGTTCGGCTGGGCGGCCGTCGCCGCGTGCGCGCTGTGCTGGGCGGCGGCCGTCGCGGTGGCCCCGGCCCGGCCCGGGTGGGCGGTGGCCGGGACGGCGGCGCTGGCCGTGTTCGGGTTCCAGTACACCTGGTGGCTGCGGATCAGCTACAACGGCTTCCAGGAGCTCTTCCTCGCCGCGCTCGGCTGGTTCTTCGTGCTGCCGCTGTACGGGCTGCTGACTGGGCGGGCCGACGGCTTCGCGGTGGTGCAGGCGCTGGTGTTCGGGCTGGGCCCGCTGCTGTTCGGCGTGTACTCCAACACCAACGACATCGCCGGCGACCGGGCGGTGGGGCGCCGGACCGCCGCGGTGCTGCTGTCGCCGCGCGGCAACGCCGCGTTCGTGGCCGGCTGCTCGGCGCTGGAGGCGGTACTGCTGGTGGGCTCGGCGGTGGCCGGGTTCGCGCCCTGGTGGTTCCCGCTGGTGATGGCCCCGGTGATGGCGCTGCGGGCCCGGCAGTGGGTGCTCGGGTTCGTCCGTGGCGAGATCCTGCTCGCCCGCCGGCTCGGCATCCGGCTGCACCGGGTGTGCTGCGCGCTGCTGGTCGGCACCGACCTGGCGCTCGTGGTGTTCGGCGGCACGCTGTGACCGGGCTCGGGGCGGTGTTCGGGCGGCTGCCGCTCGACCTGGGGCCGCTGTTCGACACGCTGGCCGAGCAACGCCCTTCGGTGGACGTGAAGTTGGGCCGCCCTCTGGACCTGGCGCCGGAGCGCGGCACCGCGTACGACACCGCGCAGCTGGCCGAGCTGGTGCGGGAGACCGCGGCCTGGCTGGCGGCGGCCGGGGCCGGGCCGGGCTCCTCGGTGGCGGTGGTCAAGCGCAACCACTGGGACTACGTGCTGCTGGCCTGCGCGGCGGCCCGGATCGGGGCGGTGCCCGCGCTGCTCTCGGACCGGGTGCCGCCGGACGCGCTGGGCGCGCTGCTGCGGCGGCTGCGGCCGGACGTGCTGGTCACCCAGCGGGACGTGCTGGGCGGGGCGCGGGCCGCCGGGGTGGAGCTGACCGCCCTGGCCGCCCGGACGGTGTGCCTGGACGGGCCGTCCGAGGGCGCGCTGCCGGTGGACGGGCTGCGCGGCGGCCCGGTGCCCGGGGTGCGCACCCGCGGGGAGGACGAGCCGCTGGCCGTCATCCACACCTCCGGCACCACCGGCGTCCCCAAGCTGGTGGTGCACTCCACCCGGACGCTGATCCGGCGGCTGTCCGCGTTCGAGGCGCGGCCCTGGCCGGTGCTGTCGGTGCGCCGCGAGGACACCGTGGCCAGCGCGGTCTCCTTCGCCCACGGGCGGGCCCTGACCTGGACGGTCAGCGCGTTCTGGCGCGCGCCGCGGACGGTGGCGCTGCTGCCCGACTCCGACCCGTCGACGGCCGCCGCGCTGCTGCGCAGCCACCCGCCGACCGTCCTGGAGGCGCTGCCGTCCGGCTACGTGCGCTGGCAGCCGCTGGCCGGCTCGGCCCCGGAGGCCAACCCGTTCCGGGACGTGCGGCTGTTCATCTCGACCTTCGACGCGGTGCACCCGCCGACGGTGCGGACCTTCCTGGACGCCACCCGGCGGCGGCGCCCGCTGTGGATGCAGGGCTGGGGGCAGAGCGAGACCGGGCCGCTGAGCTTCCGCTTCCTGACCCGGGGCGCGCTGGCCGCGGCCGGCGACCGGCACCCGACCACCCGCGACCTGGGGCGCCCGGTGCCCGGCTGGGTGCGGGTGCGGGTCGCCGACCCCGCCCGGCCCGGCCGGACCGTACGGCCCGGCGAGACCGGGATGCTGTACGCCCGTACCGGGGCACTGTGCCTGGGCTACCTGGACGAGCCGGAGCGCTGGGGGCGCAAGCTCCACCGCGGCTGGTTCAACACCGGCGACCTCGGCACCAGGACCCGCGACGGCCGGATCCTCGTGCTCGACCGGGAAGTCGACATGGTGCCCGGGATGAGCTGCGTCGAGGTCGAGGACGTGCTGCACGAGCGGCTGCCGGACGTCGAGGAGGCCGTGCTGCTGTCGGTCGCCGACGGCCGCCCGCAGCCGGTGCTGGTCACCTCCGGCGGCGGGCTCGACCCGGAGCGCTGGCGGGACGCGGTGCGCGACCTGCCGCCGCTGGCCGAACCGCTGGTCGTCGGCTGGGACGAGGTGCCCAGGACCGCGACCGGGAAGGTGCGGCGGCACGAGCTGCGGGAGCGGGTGCTGGCCGGCAGCGCCCGGATCGGGACCGGGCTGTGGACGTGAACCCCTTTCGGTGGGGGTGGCTTTCGGTGGAGACGGCTTTCGGTGGAGGTGGGTTGAGGTGACTTCGGACGTGGACGTCGACGTCGCGGTGGTCGGGGCAGGGATCGCGGGGCTGGCCGCCGCGCACCACCTGACCGCGGCCGGACGGTCGGTGCGGATCTACGAGGGCGGCGACCGGATCGGCGGGCGGATGGCCTCCAGCCGGGTGGACGGGTGGCTGCTGGACGAGGGCGCCGAGACCATCGCGGGCGCCGGGTACGAGGCCACCTGGGAACTGATCCGGGCGGTGGGCCTGCCGGAGACGGACGTCCCGGTGGTCGGGCCCGGGTTCGCGCTGTGGCGCGACGGGCGGGCGCACGCCCACCTCGGGCACCCCAGGGGGCTGCTGACCGGCGCCGGACTGTCCTGGCGGGGCCGCTGGGCCTGGCTCCGCTTCACCGCCGAACTCGCCACCGCCTGGCGGGGGTTCGACCCGGACCGGCCGGAGACCGCGCCCAGCGGGGACGCCACGCTGAGCGAGTTCTGCGCCGGATCGGCCGGCCGGGAGGAACTGCTCGCCGCGATGCTCCAACCGCTGTCCAGCCACTGCTTCGGCTGGCGGCCGGACAGCTCCGCCGTCGCCCCCATGGTGGCCACCCTGCTGTCGGTCGGCGGGGCCGGGGCGCGCTGGATGACCTACCGGGACGGGATGGACACGCTGGCCCGCCGGCTGGCCGAACGGCTGCCGGTGGAGACCGGCCGCCCGGTGGCCGCCGTCCGCGAGGAGGCGGGCGGCGCGCTGCTGGAGTTCGCCGACGGCACCCGGGTGCGGGCCCGGCAGGCGGTGCTCGCGGTGCCCGCGCCGCTGGCCCTGCGCCTGCGCGGGGACGACCTGCCGGACGTGGAGCGGCCGTACCTGGCGGCCAGCACGTACGCGCCGATGCTCAAGGCAACCTGCCTGCTGGACCGGCCGCTGCCCAGCCCGACCCGGGCGCCGAGCTACGCGCTGTCGGTGCCGGAGAGCGAGAGCCGGGTGTGCGCCGGGCTGGTCCTCGACCACCTGAAGGCGGACGGGCGGGCGCCCGAGGGCAAGGGGCTGGTCAGCGTGTTCGTCTCGCCGTGGGCCTCCCCCGGGCTGCTGGACCGGCCGGACGGGCAGGTCGCGGAGACGGTCTGCGCGGAGGCCGAGCGCTTCCTGCCCGGCCTGCGGGCGGCGACCGTCCGGACGCTGGTGCACCGCTTCCCGCTCGGGCTGCCGCAGGGCGCCCCGGCGGCGGTGCGGGAGCGGGCCGCGTTCCTGGACCGGCCGACCCGGGCGGTCGAGTACGCCGGGGACTGGGTGATGCTGCGGCCGAGCAGCGAGGGCGCGGTGCGCTCGGGGAAGCTGGCGGCGCGGCGGGTGCTGGCGCACGCGGCGGCGGGCTCGGCTTCGGGCTCGGCTTCGGCGGTGGGTTCGGCTTCGGGCTCGGGCTCGGGCTCGGCTTCGGCGGTGGGCGGATGACGGCGGGCGCGGTGCGGGAGCCGGGGGCGTACCTGTTCGACAACGGGAGCGCGCACGCCGCCGGGCAGCACCGGTGCCTGGCGACGTGGCTCGACCCGGTCAGTGTCGGCGCGCTGCGGGCGGGCGGGGTCCGGCCCGGGATGCGCTGCCTGGACGTGGGCACCGGGGCCGGGAGCGTCGCGCTCTGGCTGGCCGGGCAGGTGGCGCCCGGGGGCTCGGTGCTGGCCACCGACCTGGTGCCGCTGCCGGTGCCGGTGCGGCCCGGGTTGACGGTGCGGCAGCACGACGTGGTGCGGGACGAACTCCCGCTCGGGGCTTTCGACTTGGTGCACGTACGGCTGGTGCTGTCCCACCTGCCGGAGCGGGAGGCCGTGCTGGCCCGGCTGTTCGCCGCGCTGCGGCCCGGCGGGGTGCTGCACCTGCTGGAGTTCGACGCCGAGTACGCGCCGGTGCTCACCGCCCCGGACGAACGGGCCCGGGGTCTCTACGAGCGGTACCAGCAGGCGAAGTTGCGGGCCTTCCGGACGCGCGGCTCGCACCAGGGCTGGGGGCGGGAGTGCGCCGGTGCGCTGGCGCGGGCCGGGTTCACCGACGTGGCGGCGCAGGTGCGGATCGACCTGCTGGCGCCCGGGACGCCGCAGCGGGAGATGCAGTTGCACAACACCTGGCACCTGCGGGAGGCACTGCTGCGGGAGGGGCTGACCGAGGACGAACTCGCCGAGCTGCGCGGGCTGTTCGCCGATCCGCGGTTCCTGGCCTGCTCGAACGTGGTGTACGCGGTGCGCGGGCGGCGGCCGTGACGGCCGGCGCGGGCCTGCTGCTCGGGGCGCGGCCGCGGGTGGCGGAGGAGGTGGCGGCGGGGCTGCTGCGGGCCTCCGGGGTGGGGGTGCGGGAGGGGGAAGTGCTGGAGGTCGGCGGCGAGTTGGCCTGCCGGGTGTCCTGGGGCGGGCCGTCGGGGCTGCCGGTGGGCAGTGAGGCGGACGTGCAGGCGGCGTGCGGGGTGGCGCACGTGCACGGGCGGCGGTACGGGGGGCCGGTGCCGCTGGGGGTGGACTTCGCGTCGGTGGCGGCCGGGGTGCTGGGGGCGACCGGGGCACTGGCCGCGCTGCGGGCGCGGCGGTCGGGGGCGGCGTACCGCGAGGTGGGGGTGTCGGTGGCGCAGGCCGCGCTGCTCGGGCTGTCGCAGTACCTGGCGGCGGCGACCGCGCCGGAGCAGGGGTGGGTGGAGCCGGACGGGACGGGCGGGCCGCCGTTCGCCTCGGCGGACGGGGTGCGGTTCGAGCTGGAGGCGCTGGAGGCGGACGGCTGGCTGCGGTTCTGGTCCGGGCTGGGCGTCGAGCGGCGGGTGGTGGGGCGGGCCTGGCCGGCGTTCCAGGCCCGGTACGGGACGGCGGTCTGTCCGCTGCCGCCGGAGCTGTTCGCGGCGGCGCGGGCGGTCGGGCACGCCCGGCTGGCGCGGCTGGCGGCCGGGTGCGGGGTGGAGCTGACGGCGGTGGCGGAGCGGCCGGCCGTGCTGGGCGGGATGCCGTGGCGGCTGCGGGCGGGCGGGCCGGCCCCGGCGCACCGGGGCGGACCCGGCCGCGGGGCGGGCCCGTTGGACGGCGTGACGGTGGTGGAGATCACCCGGCGGGTGCAGGGGCCGCTGGCCGGGCGGGTGCTGGCGCTGCTCGGGGCCGACGTGGTGCGGGTCGAACCGCCGGGCGGGGACCCGCTGCGCGGCGTGCCGCCGGTGGTGGAGGTCGGCGGGGCGGCGGTGTCGGCGCGGTTCGCGGCGCTCAACCGCGGCAAGGGGGTGCTGGAGGCGGACCTGCGCAGTGCGGAAGGGCGCTCCGCGGTACGGGAGTTGATCGGCCGGGCGGACGTCCTGCTGCACAGCCTGGCGCCCGCGAAGGTGGCCGGGCTCGGGCTGGACGCCGAGGCGGTCGCCGCGCTGCGCCCCGGGCTGGTGTACGCGCAGGCCAGCGGCGGCGGGCCCGGGTTGAGCACCGACTACCCGGTGCAGGCGCACTCCGGGCTGGCCGCGCTGCTCGCCCCGGCCGGGGAGCCGCCGCGCCCCACCCTGCTGACGGTCTGCGACGTGCTGGGCGGCCTGGTCTGCGCGGCGGGGGCGGTGGCCGCGCTGGAGGCCCGGGAGCGGACCGGGCGGGCGCAGCGGGTGGAGTCCTCGCTGCTGTCGGCGGCCCGGCTGCTGTGCGGGGCGGCGAGTGCGGGCGGCGGGCCGGCCGGCGTGGAGGCGTGCACGGACCTGGCGGTGCTGGCGCGCGATCCGCGGGTGGCGGCGGTGCTGGAGTTCGGCCCGGACGGGTGCGCGTTCGTCCGCGCGCCCTGGGAGTTCGGGTAGTGCGGTGGTCCGGGCAGTGCGGTGGTCCGGGTGATTCGGGTGGTCCGTTGGTTCGGTGGTTCGGTGGTTCGGAGCGTGAACGGGAGTGGTGGGCGTGACGTGGGTTTCGGTGGCCGGCGTGGAGTTCCCGGACCGGGTGGACCGGGGGTTGCGGGAGCGGTGGGTGGCGCAGGGGTGGTGCGCGGGGCGGGGGTTGTACGAGTTGTTCGCGGAGCGGGTGGCCGCGCACGGCGGGCGGGTGGCCGTGGTGGACGGCGGCGGCGAGTGCTCGTACGCGGAACTGGGGCGGTGGGTAAGGGGGTTGGCGGCGGGGCTGGCGGCGCGGGGGGTGCGGCCGGGGTCGGTGGTGGGGGTGAAGCTGCCCGCGGACCGGCGGGCCCCGGCGGTGGACCTGGCGGTGGCGGCGCTGGGCGCGGTGGTGCTGCCGTGCACGCCGGGGCACGGGCGGCGGGACCTGCTGGCGGTGTGGGGGACGGCGCGGGTGGACGCGGTGGTGACGGTGCCGGAGTGGAAGGCGCTGGTGGACGGGTTGCGGCCGGAACTGCCGGACCTGCACGAGGTGGTGGTGCTGGACGGGGAGCCGTGGCCGGAGCGGGCGGGGTGGGAGCCCGCGGTGGTGGACGCCGGGGCGCCGGCCCGGATCCTGGTGTCCTCGGGATCGGAGGCCGCGCCGAAGCTGATCGCGTACTCGCACGACGCGCTGGCGGGCGGGCGCGGGCGGTACGTGGAACGGGTGTTGGAGACGGTGGACGGTGCGCCGCCGCGGGTGCTGCTGCTGGTCAGCCCGGCGACGGCGTACGGGTCGCTGGCGGTGGTGGCGCTGGTGCGGTGCGGGGCGGCGGTGGTGCTGGTACCGGGCGGGGAGCGGTTCGATCCGGCGGGGGCGCTGGCGGCGGTGGGGCGGTGGCGGCCGACGCACCTGGCGGCGGTGCCGACCATGCTGCGCCGGATGGCGGAGCAACCGCCGGTGCCGGGTGAGGACTTGTCCTCGCTGCAGGCGGTGGTGTCGAGTGCGGCGGCGCTGTCCTCGGCGGTGCTGGGGGCGGCGCTGCGGCGGTTCGGCTGCCCGGTGGTGAACGTGTACGGGGCCAGCGACGGGCTGAACTGCCATGCGCGGTGGGCGGATCCGGCGGGTGACGTGCTGCGGGTGGGGCGGCCGGATCCGCGGGTCGCGGAGTTCCGGGTGTGCGGGCCGGACGGGCGTCCGGTGCCGGCGGGGGTGCCGGGCGAGTTGCAGGCGTTGGGGCCGATGTCGCCGCTGTGCCACGTCGGGGCGCCGGAGTTGGACGAACGGCTGCGGGTGGACGGCGGCTGGGTGCGCTCCGGCGACCGGGGGGTGCTGGAGGCGGACGGGTCGCTGCGGGTGCTGGCGCGGATCAAGCAGATGGTGAACCGGGGCGGGGTGTCGATCTCCACGGCGGAGGTGGAGCGGCTGCTGGAGGGGCATCCGGAGGTGGCGGAGGCGGTGTGCGTGCCGGTGCCGGATCCGGACCTCGGTGAGCGGATGTGCGTCTGCGCGGTGCCGCGCGGGGCGGAGTTGACGCTCGCCGAACTGAACCTGTTCCTGGCGGAGTTGTGCGGTCTGGAGCGGTACAAGCTGCCGGAGCGGCTGCTGCTGCTGGAGCGGATGCCGCTGGGCGGTGCGGGGAAGCCGGACCGGCGGGTGGTCGCGGAGCTGGCGGCGGCGGCCGGGCGGGCGGGCGCGTCGGTGGCGGGTTGAGCCGGCGCCGGTGGGCGCCCCGTCCTCCGGCGGGAGGCGGGGCGCCCGTCGGCGGGCTCAGGCCGGGAAGGTGAGGACGGCTTCGGTGATCCGCTCGACCTGGGCGTCCGTCAGGTGCGGGTGGACCGGCAGCGAGAGGCACTGCCGGGCGGCCCGTTCGGCGTGCGGCCAGTGGCCGCCGGGGGCGGCGGCGTGGGCGAAGGCGGGCTGGTGGGGCAGGGGTTGCGGGTAGTAGACGTGGCTGTCGACGCCGTGCGCGGCGAGGTGCCGCTTGAGGTCGTCGCGGCGTTCGGCGAGCAGTGTGTAGACGTAGTAGCAGCGGCCGTTGGTGCCGGGCGGGGGTGCCAGGACGCCGTGCGCGGCGAGCGGGGCGAACTGCTCGGTGTAGTGGGCGGCGATCTCGGCGCGGCGGGCCAGCCGGCCGGCCAGGCCGGGGTGGCGGCGCAGTTGGAAGGCGGCGAGGATCTCGTCGAAGCGGCTGTTCAGGCCGATCAGGTGGTGCCGGAAGCGGTGCGTGCCGTCCTGGCCGTGGTTGCGCAGCATCCGTACGGTGCGGGCGAGTTCGGGGTCGCCGGTGACGACGACGCCGCCTTCGCCGGGGCCGCCGAAGGACTTGACCTGGACGAAGGAGAAGACGCCGGCGTCGCCCCAGGTGCCGGCCGGGCGGCCGTCCAGGACGGCGCCCTGGGCGACCGCGGAGTCCTCGATCAGGCGCAGGCCGTGCCGGGTGGCGAGGGCGCGCAGGCGCGGCATGTCGGCCATCACGGAGAACATGTGGGCGGGCATCAGCGCCTTGGTGCGGGGGGTGATCAGCGCCTCGGCCGCGTCCGGGTCGATGACCAGGGTGTGCGGGTCGACGTCGGCGAAGACGGGGGTGGCGCCGACGCCGAGGACGGTGTTGGCGAGCGGGGCGCAGCCGAAGGCGGGGACGATCACCTCGTCGCCGGCGGTGATGCCCGTGGCGCGCAGGATCAGGGTGAGGGCGGTGGTGCCGCTGCCGCAGGCGATGACGTCCCCGGCGCCGAGGTCGGTGCGCAGCAACTCCTCGAAGCGGGCGGTGCGTTCGCCGAGGATGAAGCGCTGGGCGGGGTCGGTGGCGACGTCCCGGACGGTGTCGAGCAGCAGGTCGCGGTCGTCCTCGAAGAGGTCGGGCGGGAAGAACGGGATGGTGCCGGTGGCGGCGGTGGTCGTGGTCATCGGCGGGTCACCGCTGCTTTCCGTGCTGGAAGTCGCGGACCAGGTCGCTGACCAGGTCCAGTTCGTGGTCGGCGAGGTCGGGGTAGAGCGGCAGCGCGAGGGCCCGGCCGCAGGCGGCTTCGGCGTGCGGGAACTCGCCCTGCCGGTGGCCGAGTTCGGCGAAGCAGGGCTGGAGGTGGAGCGGCGTCGGGTAGTAGGTCTCGGTCTGGACGCCGTGCCGGGCGAGGTGGGCGGCGAGTTCGTCGCGGTGGTCGGACTCGACCAGGTAGACGTACCAGACCGGGTTGGTGGCGGCGTCCCGCGGGACGACGGTGGGCAGGGTGAGGCCGGGGGTGCCGGTGAGGCGTTCGGTGTAGGCGGCGGCGAGGTGGGCGCGGCGGGCGATGTCCTGGTCGGCGCGGCCGAGTTTGGCGAGCAGGACGGCGGCCTGGACGTCGTCCATCTTGCTGTTGGTGCCGAGGAGTTCGGTGGGGCGGTTGATGGTGGGGAAGTCGTCGAGGGTGCGGCCGGTGCGGCCGTGGTGGCGCATCGCGGAGACGGCTTCGGCGAGGGCGGGGTCGTCGGTGAGGACGGCGCCGGCGTCGCCGAGGGCGCCGAGGGTCTTGGTGGGGAAGAAGGAGAGCACGCCGCCGGCGCCGTGCAGTCCGGCGTGGACGCCGTTCCAGCGCATGCCGAACGCCTCGGCGCTGTCCTCGACGACGGTCAGGCCGTGCCGGTCGGCGACGGCCAGCAGGGCGCCCAGGTCGGCGAGTTGGTGGAACAGGTGGACGGGCATGACCATCCGGGTGCGGTCGGTGCGGACGGCTTCGACGCTCGCCGGGTCGAGGCCGTAGCCGGCCGGGTCGATGTCGGCGAAGACCGGGCGGCCGCCGGCCAGCACCACCGAGGTGGCGGAGGCGACGAAGGTGTAGGCGGGGACGATCACCTCGTCGCCGGGGCGCAGCCCGGCGGCGCGCAGCAGCAGGACCAGGGCGTCGGTGCCGCTGTTGACGCCGATCACGTGCCGGGCGCCGGTCCAGGCGGCGAGGGCGGCCTCGAGCTCCTCGACCTTGGGGCCGTGCGAGTACTTGCCGCGGTCCATCAGTTCGTCGAGGTGGCGCCGGGTGGCGGGCCAGAGGGATTCGAAGGTCGCGGCCTGGGTGAAGAAGGGAACACCCGGAGAGGTAGTGGCACCCATGGAACTCTCATCGGATTGTATGGATTGGGCGGGCGGAAAAGCCCTGCTCTCGAATCTAAGCCCGCCGCACCCCGTCCACCTCGGCAGCGGGACTGTTTCACTCCTTCGAATGGCCCGTCGGAAAAGGGATTTGACGCCCGATCGGACCGTCGTCGAAGTACTGCTTGAATAGCCGGGGGAAGCAATACCGCGACGCGGAAGGAATGACGTTCTCGCCATGCCGAACGGACTCGGGACCTTACTCGTCGGAATGGGACGGGCCGGGCACGGCCTCCACCTCCCGGTGCTGCGCCGGCTGCGCGCGGCCCCCGGCACCGCGCACCTGTTCGCGGCCGGGCCGCTGCTGGCCGTCGACCCGCACCGCCGCCCCGCGGCTGCTCCCGACCTGCGCCCGACCACCCTGGCCGAGGCGCCCCGGCTGCTCGACCCGGCCCGCACCGTCGTCCACCTGTGCACCCCGCCCACCGAGCGGACCGCCGCCCTGGAGGCGCTCGGGCGGCTCGGCTACCGGCGGGTGCTGCTGGAGAAGCCGGTGGCCGCCGACAGCCGCGGCCTGGACGAGCTGCTCGCGCTGCGCGACCGGTACGGGCTGGACCTGGCGGTGGTCGCCCAGTGGCTGGGCAGCCGCCTGACCGGTCGGCTGCGCGCGCTGCTCGCCCGGGACGCGTACGGGCCGCTGCGCACCATCCACGTCGTCCAGCGCAAGCCGCGGTTCTCCCGCTCGCTGGCCGGGGACGGGCACCCCACCGCGTTCGACGTCGAGCTGCCGCACTCGCTGGGCCTGTGCCTGGCGCTGGCCGGGCCCGGCCGGGTGACCGGCGCGGGCGGCACCGACATGGTGGTCGGCGGGCGGGTGCTGCCCCGGCTCGGCACCGCCTGGCTCAACCTCCAGCACGACAGCGGCACGTGGACCCGGATCCGCTCCGACCTCACCTCGCCGGTGCGCGAGCGCCGGGTCACCCTGGAACTGGCGCACGGCACCCTGATCGGCCACTTCCCGGGCAGCGAGGCCGACGCGTACGCCCGGCTGACCGTCATCGACCACGACGGCGAGAGCACCGAACTGCTGCACGACGACGCGCTCGGCGGCTTCCTGGAGCACGTCTACGGCTACTACGCGGCGGGCGGGGAGCGGCGCGGGCCGCACCCCGACCTGGCGGTCAACACCCAGGTGGTGCGCCTGCTCGACCGGGCCAAGACGCTCGCGGCACAGCCGGTGCCCGGCGGCGCGCGGCGGACGGCGGCGGCCCGGTGAGCGCCCTGCGCAAGGGCGGGCGGGCCCGGCGCCGGCGGGCCAACCGCGCGCCGGTGGCCCGGCGGCCCGCGATCCGGTTCGGCGGGATCGGCGACGAGGCCGCCCCCGACCTGGCCGGACAGATCGACGCGCTGGAGCAACTCGGCTGGAGCGAACTGGAGTTGCGCACGGTGGACGGCGTCTGGATCGCCGATCTCGACCACCGGCAGGTCCGGGCCATCGCCACCACCCTGAAGCGGCACGGCATCCGGGTCTCCGGCCTGGCCTCCCGGGTCGGCAACTGGGCCTCCGACATCACCGGCGACCCGCGGGCGGACCACATCGAGCTCGGCCGGCTCTCCTCGCACGCCGGACTGCTCGGCACCAACCGGATCCGGATCATGTCCTACCCCAACGGCACCGGCCTGCCGGAGGCCGAGTGGCGCCGGCTCGCACTGGAGCGGATGCGCTGCTTCGCGTTCGGCGCGCAGCGCGGCAACCAGGTCGCGCTGCACGAGAACTGCGCGGGCTGGGGCGGGAGTTCGATCGAGAACACGCTCGACCTGATGGCCTCGGTGGACAACTCCGGGCTGCGGCTGCTGCACGACACCGGCAACGGGATCGCGTACGGCTACGACGGGTTCGAACTGCTGCGCCGGAGCGTCGAGCACGTCGACCACGTGCACATCAAGGACGCGGTCGGCGGCGGCGAGCACACCCGGTACGTGCTGCCGGGCGAGGGCGGGGCCCGACTCGCCGAATCCCTGCGGCTGTTGACCGCGCGCGGCTGGCGCGGCGGCTGGTCGCTGGAGCCGCACCTGGCCACCCGGCCGCACGAGGGCCTGGCGGCGGACGGCCGCACCGAGAGCGGATTCGTCGCCGCCGGGCGGGCGTTGACCGCCCTGGTCGAGCGCGAGGTGCTGCCGCACTCCCCCGGCTGGCGGCTCGTCCCGGGCGGCCTGGCCTGGGAGGCGCCGGTGCCCCGCCAGGCGGGCCGGGTCGCCGAGTCGGCGGAGGCCGAGGCGGCGACGAAGACCGAGGCGGCGACGAAGACCGAGGCGGCGGCGATGGCGGAAGCCTCGGAGGTGGCATCCGGTGCTCGCTGAGACCGTTCCGGTGCAGGCCGAACTCTCGTCTGACGAACGGGAGTTGCTGCTCGACCTGCTGCGCCTGCCCACCGCGGGCCCGCTGGAGACCGGGCCGGGTGCGCCGCCGCCGCTGCTGGCCGAGGCGCTGGAGGTGTACAGCCGGGCAGCGGCCCGGCTCGGCCTGCGGGAGCTGTACCGGGGCTCCCCCGACGCGGCCGAACTCGACCGTCCGGACGTGCCGTTGACGGTGCGCCGGGCCGTCGCGGACTCCCCCGGGTTCCTGGCCTGCCAGCCGAGCCTGGTGCTGCGGCTGGGTCCGGAGCTGCCGCGGGCGGCCACGGTGATGTTCAACGTGCACCTGGACACGGTGGCCGGGGCGGAGCCGGTCGGCTTCGACGGGCGGCGGTTCACCGGGCGGGGCGCGATCGACGCCAAGGGCCCGGCGGTGGCGCTGCTGGCCGGGCTGCGGGCGGCGGTGGCGGCGGAGCCCCGGGTGGGGCGGGAGGTCGCGGTGCTGGTGCAGGCGGTCTCCGGCGAGGAGGGCGGCGCGATGGGGGTCTTCGGCACCCGTCCGCTGGTCGGGGCCGGGTACACGGGCGCGCTGAACGTGTTCTGCGAGCCGACCGGCCTGCGCTACCTGCCCCGGGCGACGGCCGCCGCCACCGCCCGGCTGCGGGTGCGCGGCGAGGACGCGATCGACGACTGTCCGGGGGCGGGCCACAACGCGACGGTGCTGCTCGGTTTCCTCGCCCAGCACCTGGCCCGGGAGTTGGGCGCCGCCGCCGGCCCGCGCGACCCGTTCTGCGTGGCCGGGACGGGCACCGGCCCGCTGCACAACCGGGTCTACGGGAGCGGCGAGCTGCTGCTCAATCTCCCCTACCGGGACGCCGGTTCGGGCCGCCGGGCGCAGGACGCGGTGGAGGCGGCGGTCCGCTCCGGGCTGGCGGAGTTCCGGCAACTGTTCGGCGGGCTGCCGGAGTTCGCCCGCACCGCCGCCGACTGCGCGCGGATCACCCGCCTGGACTGGCCCAAGCGCGGCCTGCCGGTGCTGGACAACCGGCACCCGGAGTTCGAGGAGCTGCTGACCGCACAGGCCGGGATCGCCCGGGTGCCGGACGCGGAACCGGCCTTCACCTGCGACGCGATCTGGGCGTCCGGCCTGCCGGACGGCGCGTTCACCGTGGTGCTCGGCCCCGGCGACCTGGGCGCCAACCGGGCGCACGCGGCGGGCGAGTTCGCCGAGGCGGCCCAGCTCGACGCCTTCGCCTCGGCGGTGGCCCGGCTGCTGGTGGCCTTCGCCCGCCGCTGACCCCTTTCGTTCCGACGACCCCGACTGGAGGCTGTTCCCCGTGACCACCGTGGCGCCCGCGCCCAGTGCCGCCGGCACCGTGCGCGTCCCGTACGCCGATCTGATCCGTTTCACCACCGAGGTGTTCGCCGCGCACCGGCTGCCGCCCGAGCGGGCCCGGGAGGCGGCCGAGGCGCTGTGCTACGGCGACGCCGCCGGGATGGACTCGCACGGGCTGGCCAACCTGGGCCGGCTCTACCTGCCGCTGCTGGCCGAGGGCCGGGCCGATCCGCTGGCGGAGCCGGTGGTGCTGGCCGACCGCGGGGCGGCGGTGCTGGTGGACGCGGCCGGGGCGCTCGGGCTGTGGCAGGCCGGGGCGGCGATGGAGCTGGCGGCGGAGCGGGCCGAGCGGTACGGGATCGGACTGGTGTCGGTGCGCCGGGCCACCCACTTCGGGTGCGCGGGCCACCACGCGGCGCGGGTCACCGACCGCGGGATGATCGGACTGCTGGCGTCGAACTGCGGCCGGCAGCGGATCGCCCGGCCGCCGGGCGGCGCGGTGGCGCTGCTGGGCACGAACCCGTGGAGCGTGGCCGCCCCCGCCGGTGAACTGCCGCCGTACGTCCTGGACATGAGCACCACGGCGGTGCCGACCGGCCGGGTCCGGGCGGCGGAGCGGGCGGGCCGGTCGATCCCGGAGGGGTGGCTGGCCGGGCCGGACGGGCGGCCGGTGACCGACCCGGGGGCGTTCGACCGGGGCGAGGCGCACCTGCTGTGGCTCGGGTCCGGGGCGGGCGGCGAGTTCAAGGGGTTCGGGCTGGGGCTGATGGTGGAGGTGCTGGCGGCGCTGCTGCCGGGCGCGGGCCTGGGCCCGGAGCCGGAGGCGCTGGAGGGCGACGGGCGGCCGTCCGGCCGGGACGACGACATCGGCGTGTTCGCGCTGGCGATCGCCCCGGCGACGCTCCGGGACGCCGGCCAGGTGGCGCTGGACGCCCGCACCCTGTTCGGCACGGTGCTGGACTGCCCTCCGGCGGACGGGAGTTCGGGCCCGGTGGCGTACCCGGGCTGGCACGAGGCCCGGCGCACCGCCGAGGCGCGCCGGGACGGGGTGCCGCTGGCCGCCCCGCTGCTGGCCGAACTGGCGGGCATCGCGGCCGAGTTCGGCATCCGCCCGGTCGGCGCGGTGGCCACCGGGACGGCGGCCACCGGGGCGGAGGGCGGGCGGTGAGCGGGCTGCGGTTCGGGGTGATCGGGCTGGGGGTGATCTCCCGGTTCTACCTGGGCGCGCTGGAGCGGGTGCCCGGGGTGCGGCTGGCCGCGGTGTGCGACCGGGACGCCGCCGCGCTGGAGCCGTTCGGCAGCCGGGTGCCCGGCTTCACGGACCACCGGGAGCTGCTGGCCGCGGGCGGGTTGGACGCCGTGGTGGTGACCGTCCCGAACGACCTGCACCTGCCGATCTGCCGGGACGCGCTGCGGGCGGGCCTGCCGGTGTGCGTGGAGAAGCCGCTCGCGCTGCGGGCCGCCGAGGGCGCGGAGCTGGCGGCGCTGGCGGCCGAGCGGCGGGTGCCGCTGTTCACCGCGTTCCACCGGCGCTACAACACGGCGGTGCGGGAGCTGTGCGCGGCGCTCGCCCGATCCGCCTCCCCCGTGCGGTCGGTGACCGCCCGGTACTTCGAACTGATCGAGGAGCACGTCGGCCGGGACCGCTGGTACCTGGATCCGGAGCGCTGCGGCGGCGGCTGCGTGGCCGACAACGGCCCGAACGCGTACGACCTGCTGCGGCTGCTGGCGGGCCCGATGGAGCTGCGCGGCGCCGAGGTGGTGCGCGACGGCGCCGGGGTGGACCGGCGGGCGGCGCTGGAGCTGGCGGGCCCGGACGGGGTGCGCGGCCGGATCGAGCTGGACTGGTCGTACCCCGGTGAACTCAAGGACGTGAGCGTGGAGTTGGCGGACGGGACGGTGCTGCGGGCCGACCTGCTGGCCGGGCACGCGGGCTTCAAGCAGTCGCTGTGGCACGAGTACGAGGGCATCGTCGGCGAGTTCGCCGGGCTGCTGCGCGGGGAGGGCGCGGGCTCCCCGGACGGCCCGGCCGGCCCGGACGGCCCGGTCGGCCCGCCGGAGCGAGGTCCGGACGGGGTGGACGCGCTGCGGGTGGTCGAGGCGGCCTACCGCGCCGAAGCGGCGGCCCGCGCCGAGGCGGCGGCCCGGACGGGGGTGCGCGGATGAGCGGGCTGCGGGAGAACGGGCCGAAGCGGACGGTGACCGGCACGCTGGTGAAGGTGCTGCTGCACAGCCGGACCGAGCGCGGGATGAGCCTGGAGCCGTTCGCCAGCCGGTGCGTGCGGGCGGGCGAGGTGCACGAGCTGGTGACCACGGACCAGCAGGACACCGCGGCGGGCGCCCGGATCGACCGGGTCGGGTTCCTGGGCTTCGCGGAGATCGCGACGGCCGGGGTGCTGGACCGGGGCGACGAGGTGTTCGTCGGCGAGCACCGGGTCGGCACGGTGCTGGGCTTCGACGCCTGCCACTTCCCGAACCACTACAACGTGCTGATCGCGGCCGACCACCTGCTGACCGGGGAGAAGCTGGACCTGCGGCCGGAACTGCCCGTGCGGTTCGTCCCCACCGAGGGCTGAGAGCAGCCGGAACGCGGAAGGGCCCGGAACCCGGAAGGGCCCGGAG
>NZ_JBHUWH010000067.1:0-24798 GCF_042670125.1 Kitasatospora sp. NPDC057198
ACGCGCAGACACACATGGCGGCGATCATCACGGAACACCTCGACCGCAACGATCACCGCCAGCGATCACGCCACGCAGTTGATCAATTACCCGACACTTTCTCAGGCCCTGATCGCGGCAGGCATACCCACCGCCGCCCCCGTCGGCGACGGCCGCCCCATCACCACCGAAGGCGGCCTGGTGGTCAGCTTCACCGAGGATCTGGGCACCGAGGAACCCACCTGGGGCCAGCTCGGCGAGGCCGCCGCCCGCCTGCACCGCCTCCCGCCCCTGACCGGCCTGGGCCTCCCGCACATCGACAAGATCGACAGCGCGGCCCGCCGCATCACCCTGCTCCCGTCGAGCGTGATCTCCGAAACCGACCGCGCCCAGCTCCTCGCTCTCCTCACCCGCACCGCCGACGCCTACACCCGCATCACCTGGCCCGCGCCGCGCACCGTCCACCTCGACCTCAACCCCACCAACGCGGCCGTCCTCCCCACCGGCCGCACCGCGCTGCTCGACCTGGAAACCCTCAGCATCGGCCACCCGGCCATCGACCAGTCCGCCGCCGCGTTCGGCCGCGACGCCTTCGGCCTCGACCCCTCCATCCACGAGGACTGGGTGAACGGCTACGGCTACGACATCACCACCGCCGCCGGCGGCCTCCCGTACCGGACGATCGCCATGCTGCTCGGCATCGGCTCCTACCTCTTCTACGCGGAGTGGGGAACACGCACCAGGCCCGAGGTCCTGCCGCAGGCCGGCTACCGGCTGGACACCCTCCTGGCGGAGCGTCAGTTCCCCTGGGGCTGGACCCCTGCCAACTTCGTCAAGGCGGCGGCACCCGCCAACGCCGCAGGCTGACAGACGCTGCGGCATCCCGGGCACGGCCGGTCCCGACCGAAGCCGATCCGCTCTCGCGGTCCCACCCGTTGATGTCGCCTGGCAGCCAAGGCCGACCGGACCAGTTCGGTGGAGCTGATGGCGACACAAGCCCGGC
The DNA here is from genome assembly GCF_042670125.1 of Kitasatospora sp. NPDC057198. Taxonomy (NCBI): domain Bacteria; kingdom Bacillati; phylum Actinomycetota; class Actinomycetes; order Kitasatosporales; family Streptomycetaceae; genus Kitasatospora; species Kitasatospora sp. NPDC057198. The sequence continues at coordinate 983 of NZ_JBHUWH010000067.1, forward strand.
CGCCGCCTACCGTCCTGCTCGCCGCCAAGCTGCGCGAGGAGGACACGGTGGAGCTGATTGTCACGGCCGAGGAAGTCGCCCGCCGCCTCGGCCTGCCCGTACCGCTGACCGACGATGCGCGGCAGCGCATCGAGACCGCCATCGAGGACGCGCAGGACACCCTCGTCGCGCACCTCGGCCGACCGCTCCTGCCCGTCCAGTACACCGAGAGCGGCGTCCGGGCCGACACCAGCGGATGGATCCTCAGCCACGCCCCCGTCATCACGGTCATCTCCGCCACCCCCGACCTGGAGACGTCGCCTACCGCCTCGTTCGGGCCGCCGACCTACACCGTCATCTACATCGCGGGCATCGACGCCCGAACCGACCCGGAGACCGCGCCGTTGCGCCTGTGGGTCCGCGCGACGGCCTGCCACCACCCGCTACTCGCCGACGCACCCGTCCGGCAGCGCCGCATCGCCTCCGCCTCGGTGGAGGGCCAGTCGATCACCTACGACACCGCGGCTGAGCCGCCGGTGTTGCTCGTCGCGCCCGACCTTGCGACCACAGACCGGTGGCGGCTGCGCGGCCGCCGGGTCTACCAGGCCCCGGTCAGGCCCAACCCGCCCGGCCTGACCATCCCGGGCGGGCGCTGATGAGCGTGCTGCTGGCCGACCGTCAGCTCGGCGTCCGCACCCGGGGCGCTCCCGGCCTTGATGCCCACGGCGCTGAGGTGACCGGGCTGCCCGGCCCGCTGCGGGGCCCGTGGCCTGGCCGCGCCCTGCCCCAGCCGGACGGCACCTGGCACCTGGCGCTCGACCCGCAGGCCGGCACCCTGCTGGTCGGCGACCTGGTGGTGGAGCCGGCCACCGGCAAGGAGTGGACGGTCACCGCCGCCGACGAGCTGGTGCACGCCGCCGACCCGGCACTGGCCTACGTCCGGGTGACCGCCCGGTCCCGCGAGGCCGGAGGAACCCGAGTGGAAGGACACCCCTGATGGCCCGCCTCGTGCTGCCCGCCGACCTCGCCGAACGGCTCGCCCCGCTGATGCGCCGTCACACCGAACGACTTGCCGAGGAAGTCGCAGAAGCAGCCCGCAGGCGTGCGCCCGCGGCGAAGACCTGGCACACCCAGGAGGACGGCAACGCCCGGCCCAGCCACCAGGCCGCCGACGGGCAGACCGTGCCCGCTCCGCTGCCGTTCTCCGTGGGCAATGCGACGCTCGACCGGCCCCGCGATCCGGACGGCCCGGTGGAGGAGACCGCCGGGTGCCGCTGCACCGTCACCGAGGACCCGGAAGCCGTCGCCGCCACCATCACGGCGGGCAAGGCCGCCACCTCCGGCACGCGCGTACGCGCCACCGTGACCTGCGACTACCCGCGGGCCGCCGAGGCGGAGTACGCACACGGCGACGGCAGCCACTTCATGGGCGCCGCCGCCTCCGAGGTCGCCAACCGGCACCGGTGAACCGGCCGCCCCTGCTACGGGGGCGGCCAGGCTGCTCTCCGGCGGGACGGTAGCCCTCACGCCTGCTTTCCTTCGCCCGGTCACCCCAACCGCTCGAAGGAGTCGACATGGCCGCCGCACCCGGCACCGTCCGCATCACCCTCGCCCACCACTTCGACCGGGACGGCGCGCAGCTGCTGCCCGGCGACGAGATCGACGTGCCGACCCACGAGGCCCGCAAGCTGATCACCGCCGGGTACGTCGCCGGGGTGGACCCCAACGACCCGCAGGCCGTGGCGAAGGCCCTCGCCCCGGCCGCCGAGCGCAAGCCGTCCATGGCCAAGCCGCCGGCGAACAAGTCGGCCGCGGGTCCGGCGAGTGAGTGACCTGGGCTCCCTGGACCCGGAGGAGCTGGCCGTCACCTGGCTGTCCGGCCACGCCGAGCTGACCGGGGCCCTTGGCGGCCCCGGCCGGGTCGGTGCCCGCAACACCCCGCCCTACCCGCGTATCCGCATCACCCAGGTGCCGGGCGGCTCCGCCCCCGGGTGGCGCTGGACCGCCACCTTCCACCTCCAGGTCGAAGCGCTCGGAGACCTGGACCGCTCCACGCCCCGGCCGGAGCTGCGGAAGGCGTTCACAGTGGCCGTGAAGGCGCTGCACGAGCTGGCCGGGCAGCAGGCCGTGCCGGGGCGGCCGGTGGTGACCGCGGTGAGGGCGCTGTCGGCCGGGGGGTGGCTGCCGGAGCCGACCGGCCAGGGCCGGTACCTCGTCGTCGTGGCCGTCACCGCGCACCCCGCGCCCCGGTAACCGGGCGGGTTATGCGAGTTCTGCGACAGCCCCACGCGCGCTGCCCGGGGCGACGCTACTGACTTGCCCGGCCTACGGTCCGGTCCGTCGTTGACGGCCCGCATCAAGGAGGACCGGCCGTGCCCGCAGAGAGCATGTTCGTCGCGCAGATGGCCCGTCTGTACCTGGCGGTGCCGGGTACGGTCGCGCCGGCGGACCCGGTGGTGGCGCTGCCCACCGGGTGGAAGGAGGCCGGGCTGTTCAAGCCCGGTTCGCTGGAGTGGAACACCGACCCGAAGTTCGAGAAGCTCCGCTCGCACCAGCTGCGGTACGCGGCGCGCACCATCCAGACGGAGGACGCGGCGACGGTCAAGGTGGAGCTGCAGGAGTGGAACGCCAACAACATCTGCGCGGTGTACGGCGGCGGCGAGGTCACCACGGTCACCCAGGACTCGAAGACCTTCTACCGGTACACCCCGCCGAAGGTTGGCGGACGCAAGCAGTTCGCCGCGGTGGTCGAGCTGATCGACGGCGCGAAGCACTACCGCCGGATCGTGCCGCTGTGCGAGCAGGTCGCGGCGGTGAACCAGAAGTTCCCGGATGACGCCGAGTCCACGCTGCCCCTGGAACTGGCCATCATCGGCGGCGAGTCCACCGACCCGTGGTACGACCTGACCGACGACCCCGGCTTCGCCCCGGCAGCGTGAAAACCCGCTCTGGCCAGCGCAGTTGAGGCTGTGCCCATCGGTCTGCGGTCCGCATAGTGTGGATCACGCCGGTCGGCCCCCGCCGCCCCCTTCCCCGGGGCCGACCGCGCCCACGATGCCCCGTCCGATCCCCTCCGGACGGGGCATCGCTGCGTTCGCATTGCGGCCAGTGCAGGGCTCCTTCCGCTCCCAGCACGCTTCCTGCCTGGAGGGTAGGAAAAAACGGGTATGCCTTGCAGTAGGAGTGAGTATGTCGATACTATCCGTGCATGGCGAAGCTATCGGTCTCCGTTCCGGACGCACTTCTTGAGCAGGCGCAAACGCTCCACCCTGGGGATAGCCCGAGTCAGCTCGTGCAGCGGAGCTTGACCGTTCTCACCGCCGACAGGGAAAACGAGCCTCACCGGCCAGACGGGGCTGAGATCAGCCTCGTGGTTGTCGGTGAACGGCTCCGGGCTGCGGCCCGGGAAGACTACGAAGAAGGCTACCGGGCTGGCCTCGAACTCGCTAAGCAGGCGCCTTGGGACTGGCTGGTCTGGCTCAACAGGCGTAAGTACCAACTGACTTACCTGTTGAACATCCAATGGCGTATGAAGAACCACCCGGACCTCGATGCCGAGCGGGAGATGAACAGGGCATGTCGAGGGGCCAGGTGGCCCGACGAGTGGTACCTGGCCCTCTGTGAAGCGTTCCCCGGCGAGATGAACGACGGCGGCGAAGAAGAGAGCCCCAACCGAAGCGACCAGTTCCTTTCCGGTGCGAAGCAGGCTTTCCGGGACGTCTGGGGCTATGCGACCCAAGACATCCGGCAGTGACCTGGGCACCGCCAAGTCGATTTTGGAGCTTCGCAGATGAGACTCCGCCGTCCCCCGCGTTGGCCCTAGCAAGCGCAGCGGGGGAACGGCGGTTCCAGCACCAACCTGATCAAGTCAGAAAGGTACCGATGAGCATTATCGCGCGTGGCCCCGAAGAGGACCACGACCGGCCCGCCGAGAGGGTCGTCCGAGGTCGGATCGTTCGGGCAATCCAGCAGGTGAGCACAGCCGACGGGTTGTCAGCGGTCGTCCTCGGCGCCCTCGTGTGCGGGACCGTCGGCAGCTTCACGGCCATGGAGGTCATGCTGCTGACGGCTGAGGTCTCCTTGTTCGTGATCGTCGGGGACTGGTGGAGGACCCGACGCGCCTGACCCTTGTGAATGGCACCACCTAACTCGTAGGAGGGGCCGCCAGTACGTCGGCGGCCCCTCCCGCGTTGGTGGCGGTCTCCGCCAACACCGGGCGCTCCCGCGCCTGGTGCTGGGCGCGACGCTAACCACCACCGGCTCCTACGGTCTGCGGCGTTCCGTTGCCGACAGACCGAGGAGCCGACATGGCCGGGATCGACCTGGACGCCGCGCGCCGCCGCCGGCTGGCCGCCGCTGCCGAGAAGGCCCAGGCCGCGCAGGCCGAGTACACCGTCGGCGAGGAGCCGATCATCTTCGGCGGCGTCACCGTGGCGGTGCTCCCGGCCGAGCTGCCGCTCGCGGTGTGGGAGCCGCTGATCGGCATCCCGTACCTGCCGCTGCTGCTGCGCTCGCTGGTGGAGGCCGCGCAGTCGCAGGGCGAGCAGCAGACCCAGGCCGCGAGCCTGATCGTGGACGTGCTCGGCTCCGAGCCGACCCTGCCGTCCGACTTGCTCGCCGCGGCTGCGGAGATGGGCCGCCGTCTGCTCGGTGAGGACGGCTTCGCCCGGCTGATGGAGCAGCGCCCCAGCCACACGGACGTCTTCGAGCTGGTACGCGCCCTGTCGGCGAAGTACTTCTCGGGCGGTGCCGGCCTGGGGGAACTCATGGGGCCGTCCGGCTCGCCTTCGAGCGGTGGGACGACCTCGAAGCCGACTTCCAGCGGTACTACCGGCTCGATGCCCGCGGTGTCTGGCGGCGTCCCGGTGACGCTGGATTCCTCGGCACCCGACGCCTCCTGACGCTGATGCGGGGGCTGCCCGCTGACGCGCTGCTGCGCCGTCCCGCCGCCGACGTCGGCACCGACCGGTGGGGGCTGACGGAGGAACTGCTGGCGCAGCTGGTCGAGATGGTATCGGTGTTCGCGGCCGACCGCCGTCTGCTCAAGCCGGTCGAGCTGCCGCGCCCGGCCCACCTGAAGGCCGCCGCGCGCGAGCGCGGTGGCGACGCTCAGGGCATGGCCCGCGCGGTCGGCGTGCTGCGCCGCAGCGGGAGGGCGGTCCGTCGTGGCTGACGAGATCGACTCCGGCCGCCTGGTTGTCGAGGTTGTTGCCGACTCGGCGGGTTTCGGGTCGGACGCGAAGGTCCGCGTCGATGCGGCCACCCGCAATCTGCGGGCGCGCATCCGCCTGGAGCCGGATGCTGCCGGGCTGCGCGAGCGGGTCGAGGCCGTCGCGGGCTCCGTCCGGGCCCGTATCAAGGTCGCGGTCGAGGCCGACACCTCCGGCCTGCGCCAGCGCGTCCAGACCGCGGTCCAGGCGGCGAAGGCCCGGGTGCAGGTCGCCGCCGACTTCGACGCCGACGGCCTCAGCGCCAAGATCCGGGAGGCCACCCGGGGCGTCGCGTATCTGCGGGTCCTGGCGCTGCTGGACGCCGACGGCGTCAAGGAGCGCGTCCGGGCGGTCGCCGAGTCCGCCTCCACCCGAGTCCGCCTCGGCGTCGACGTCGACGCGGCGAGCCTGCGCGCCCAGGTCCGGGACGCCCTTGTCGGCCTACGGGTCAAGGTCAAGGTCGAGCTCGACACGGCCGCCGCGACCACCCGGCTGGCCGCGTTCCGCACGGCCGCGTCCCGGCCGGTAGACGTCCCCCTCAACCCCCGCGGCTCCGCCGGGGCAGGGGAGGCCGGCGGCGGGCTGCTGCAGGCGGCGGAGGGCCTGGGATCCACGATCGCCGGGCTGGCCCGGCTGCCCGCGATGGCCTCCGGCGCTCTGGCGCTCGGACAGGCCCTCACGCAGGCCGCCGGTGGGCTGTTCGCCCTCGGCTCGGCCGCCGCGCCCGCGGTCGGGCTGATCGGGGCGCTGCCCGGCGCGATGAGCGCCGCCGCCCAGGGCGCGGGCACGATCCTGGCCGCGTTCTCCGGGATCGGCGCCGCCGTCAAGGCCCTCGGCAAGGCGGACACCGACTCGGCCGGGGCGTCGTCGGCCGCCGCGCAGGCCCGGCAGGCCGCCGCCGACCGGGTAGCCGACGCCCAGCGCCGCCTGGCCGCCGCGCAGCGCGACAGCGACGAGCAGGCGCTGCGCGGGGCCGAGCAGGTCGCCCAAGCCTGCCAGCGGCTCGCCGACGTCGAGCAGCAGGCCGCCGCGTCGGTCGCTGCAGCCGACCGGCAGCTCGCGTCAGCCGAACTCGGGGTCGCCCGCGCGCACCAGGCCGCCGCCCAGGCGCAGCAGGCGCTCAACGACGCCCGGCAGGACGCCCAGCGCACCCTGGAGGACCTGAACCGGGACGTGGCCCGCGGGCCGCTGGAGGAGCAGAAGGCGCTGCTGGCGCTGGAGCAGGCCCGCTCCCGGCTCAACCAGGTCAACATCTCGCCGTACTCCTCGGAGACGGACCGGCGGGAAGCCCAGATCTCCTACCAGGAGGCGGTCAACCAGCTCGAGGACGTCCGAGTCCGCAACGCCCGGCTCGCCGAGGACGTCAAGAAGGCCAACGAGCAGGGCGTCGAGGGCAGCGACCAGGTCGTCTCCGCGAAGGAGCAACTGGCCCGCGCCCAGGAGTCCGAGCAGGACGCGGTGCGCGGCGTCCAGGACGCCGAGGAGCAGGCCGCCCGTGCCCGCGTCCAGGCGGTGCGCGACGTCCGGGACGCGCACACCGAGCTGGACCGCACGGTCCGCGAAGCCGGCCTCCAGCAGAAACGTTCCGCCGAGCAAGTAGCAGACGCGCAGCGGGACGTCGCCCGGGCGCTGCGGGACCAGAACCAGGCGCTGGCTTCCACCAGCAGCGCCGCCAGCGTCGCCGAGAAGGCCCTCAACGCGCTGTCCCCGGCCGGGCAGCGCTTCGCCCGGTTCATCTCCGGCACGGTGCAGCCCGCGCTGCGCGGGCTGCGGGACACCGCCCAGGAGGCGCTGCTGCCTCCGCTGGAGAAGGGGATCAACCGGGGCCTGTCCCTGCTGCCGATCTTCGATTCGGCGATCCGGCAGACCGGGCAGGTCCTCGGCGAGGCCGCGCTGCGGGGCGCCGAGATGGCGACCTCGGGCCCGTGGCGCGCGGACCTGGCGACGATCGGCCAGACGAACGCCCGGGTCGTCGGCTCGGTCGCCAACGCCGGGCTGAGCGCGGCCGACGCGCTGCGCAACGTCACGGTGGCGGCCGGGCCGCTGCTGGAGCGGCTGGCCGGCGGCGCCGAGCGGGGCATGGCGCTGGCCGCCGCGTTCATCCAGGCGCGGCGCGACGGCGGGCAGCTCGGCGCGTTCTTCCAGCGGGCGGGCGACACCGGCGCGCAGCTGTGGGGTGTCCTGCGGGACATCGGCCTCGGCCTGTACAACGTCGGGCGGGCCGCCGCCCCGGCCGGGCAGCAGCTCCTCAACTCGCTCTCCGGCGCGGCCAGCGCCTTCCGGCAGCTGACCGGCGAGAGCGAGAACCAGTCCAAGCTCGCCGGGTACTTCGCCAACACCGTCCCGGTCCTCCAGGAGATCGGTCGGCTGGCGGCCGCGGTCGGCCTCGCCTGGTTCAACTTCACCAACAACCCGGCGCTCGCCCCGCTGCTCGCCCGGCTGCGGACCGAGTTCCTGCCCGTCGTCGTCCAGCTCGCCGGGGCGCTGGGCAACGGCCAACTGTGGGGGCAGCTCCTCGGGCTGCTGACCTCGATCGCCGGGATCGCCTCCCAGCTCGGCGGCCTGGGCAACACCCTGTCCGGGTTCCTGCTGGTCATCCAGGCCGTCGCCTCGACCGTGCAGCTGCTGCTGTCGATCCCCGGCATGGGCGAGTTCGTCTCCGCGCTGCTGATGGTCGCCGGTGTGGCCGGCGGGATCATGGCCGTCTCGAACGCGATCTCGGCGCTGCGCGTGGCGATGCTCGCCCTGTCGGCCAACCCGGTGATGTTGATCATCGCGGCGATCGCCGCGCTGGTCGTCGCGTTCGTGACGGCCTACCAGAAGTCGGAGTGGTTCCGCTCCGTCGTCAACGCCGCGATCGGCGGGCTGGTCGACGGAGCGAAGTTCGCCCTCAACGGCCTGGTCGACTTCATCAAGTGGCTGTGGCCGATCCTGACTTCGGTCTTCGGCGCGCCGATCAAGTTCTGGGTCAACATCGTCTACGACGGCGGCATCCGCCGACTGTGGAACGCCCTCGCCGACAACTTCGGCCTGAGCAAGCTGCCCAGCTTCACCGTCAACTTCGCCCGAGGCGGCGTCGTGCCCGGCTACGCCCCGGGCCGCGACACCGTCCCCGCGATGCTCTCCCCCGGGGAAGGCATCCTCATCCCGCAGGCCGTGCGGCAGCTCGGCGGCGAAGGCGGCATCACCGCCCTCAACGACGCCGCCCGCGCCGGACGCCTGTCCCAGGCCGGTGCGCCCGTGGAGGGCTTCGGCCTCGGCGGCCTGGTCGACGCCGGCCTCGACAAGCTGCGCGGCTGGGCCACCAGCGCCCTCGGCAAGGCCCTCGCCCCCGTGCGGTCGATGTTCAACTGGATGCCCGACACCCGGTGGGCCGCCATGATGCGCGGCATGGTCAACCGGGCCGTCGACGGGGTGCTGGCCTTCGTCCGCGGCTACTCCACCGGCGGCGTCGTGCCCGGCTACGCCCCCGGCCAGGACAGCGCCCTGGCGCGCCTGTCGCCCGGCGAAGGCGTGCTGACCCCGCAAGCCGTGCGCGGCCTCGGCGGCAGTCCGGCCGTCGCCGCCCTCAACGCCGCCCGCGGGCAACTCGCCGACGCCGGAGCGGGCCAGCGCATCGGCACCGTCATCTCGCCCGGCGCGATCGTGCAGTACATCACCAACCCGCTGCCCGAGACCCCGGGGGAGACCGTCAACAACCGGCTGCGGGCCCTCGCCTCGTTCGGCCTGTTCGACAAGGAGAGCGCCTGATGGCCTTCGAACGCTGGCTGGTGGACGGCTACGACCTCACCGACGGCCTGGTCCGCGACGTCGAGTACCGGGCCGGGCTGACCGCCACCCCCGCGGTCGTCGGCGCGAACGCCACCGTGCCGGGCCGCATCGGCGAGCTGTGGCGGCCCAAGCACCACGGCCCCGGCAAGTTCACCCTCGCCCTGTGGCTGGCGCCCGCCGGCGGACGCTGGCAGGACGTCGAAGCCGCCTGGGAGGACCTGCTGCGCGCCGTCGCCCGCCCGCACCGGCTGCTGACCTTCGAGCGGCACACCGCGGCCGGGCAGGTCCGCCGCTGCCAGGGCGAAGTGCTCTCCGCGCTCACCCCCACCCCGCTCGGCCAGGACGGCATGCGCATCAGCCTGGAGGTCAACGTTCCGGCGGGCTACTGGGAGTCCGCCGACACAGCGTTCGAGGCCACCGCGCCCGGCGCACCGCTCCCGCAGGACCTCGACCTGGAGCCGTTCGCGGACGCCACCGCCCCGATGGAGAAACTCGCCTACCGCATCACCGGGCCGATCACCGCCCCTACCGTCACCGACACCACCGACGGGCCCGGCGGCGACTCCTTCACCTACACCGGGCAGATCACCGCCGGGCAGGCCCTGACCGTGGACGCCGCCACCTGGCAGCTGACCGGCAGCGGCGGTCTCGTCCCCGACCCCGGCCGCCTGACCAACACCGGCCCCGCCTTCCTGCGCCTGGCCCCCGGCCTGCCCGGCACCGCCCCGAGCGTCCGCCTGACCGGCACCAACCCGGGCCTCACCACCCAGCTCTCCGTCACCGGCCGCCGCGCCTACCTGACCTGACCCGGGAGAAGACACCGTGGCCGTCCACCTGCGAGCCCTGAGCCCGAGCGGCACCCTGCTCGGGCTCCTGCCATACCCCGCCGACGTGAAGACCCAGGAGGAGCACAACGGCCCCGGCGCGCTGAGCTTCACCTACCCGCGCAACGCGATCGGCGCGGCCCTGCTGTCCGGCGACGACCCCCGCCTCTGCCTCGTCGTCGACGGCGTGGAGCAGCCTGAGCGGTACCTACTGGAGGACGACGGCGACGACCCCGCCGACGACGCCGGCGAAGCCCGCCCGATCCAGGTCGGCTGCCGCGGTGCGCTCGCCCTGCTGGAGCGCGCCATCATCTACCCCGTCGGCCACAGCGCCGGTCAGCCCGTCACCGGCCTCGACGCGCACTTCCCGTTCGTCAACGCCACCCCCGGCGCGATCATCGCCACGCTGCTGCAGCGCGCCCAGGAACGCGGGGCCCTCCCGGAGATCGAGTGGGACTTCACCAGCAGCGTGGACAGCGCCGGGCAGCCCTGGCCCACCACCTACACCGTGCAGTACGACGCCGGCGGCGACCTGCTCAAGACCGTGCAGTCGATCACGGACGCCGGGTGGGCGGACGTCCGGATGGACGGCTACAGGCTGCGCGCCTACGTGCCCGACACCGCGTGCGCCGTCGACCACCCGGACGTGGTGCTGTACCTGGGCCGGGACGTCCTCAAGGGGCCCCGGCAGCGCTCCCGCCGCCAGGTGCGCTCCTACCTGCTGGCCGCGGGCGACGGCGGCAACCTCGCCGAGGTCGTCAACCCGACCGCGGCCGCCCGGTACGGCCGCCGGGAGGCGTTCGACGGGCGCGGCGGCATCACCGACGCTGAGACCCTCGCCGAACTGGCCCGGGTCACCCTGGGCGGCATGGCCGCCGCCGCCGAGGGCTTCACCGTCGAACTCGACCCCCGAGCCGGAGGCGGCCGGGACCGCCTTCCCCCGGCCGGGCACTACCTGCGCTACGACCAGCGGCGCCTGAGCCCCACCGAGCTGGAGCCGCTGCGGGTGCGCACCATCGCCACCACGTACGACACCTCCGGCCAGCCCAGCACCAGCCTGGAACTCAACGACCTGTTCGTGGAGCAGCGCATCCGGGTGCAGCGGCAGCTCGACGCCCTCACCAACGGCTCCGCCACCGCCTCCCGCACCCCGCTGCCGCCGCTCGGCGACCGCAACGACACCGTCGCCCCCGATCGGCCCGCCGCGGTGCTGCTCGGCTCCTGGGCCTACCTGGACGCGGACGGCCAGCAGCACGCCGCACTCGCCGTCTCCTGGCCGGAGGTGACCCGTAACGCGGACGGCACCGCGTACGACGACGCCGGCGCGTACCTCGTCTCCTACCTGCTGCCCGGCCTGCCTCTGGGCGGTGAGGATCCGCAGTGGTCCCCGGAGCAGACCGTGCACGGCACGATCGCCCACTACGACCAGCTCCCGGCCGGGCAGCGCCTCCAGGCCCGGGTGCGCACCGTGGACGCCTCCGGCAACTCCTCCGACTGGCGGCTGTCCGAGGAGATGGTCCTCGCCAGCGACACCACGCCGCCGCCGGTGCCGTCGGCGCCGACCGTCGCCCGGCTCATCGGCGGCATCCGCGCCTCCTGGAACGGGCTGGACGCGCAGGGCGAGCCGATGCCCGCCGACTTCGCCCACGTCGAAGTCCACATCTCCACCGCGGCCGGGTTCACCCCGAACCCTGGGACGGTCACCGACCGGCTGGTCGGCGCAGCCGCCGCGCCGATCACCGGCCTCGCGTACGGCACCACCTACTACCTGAAGTTCGTCGCCGTCGACCGGGCGGGCAACGCCTCCGCACCGTCCGCCGAGGACTCGGCCGTCCCGGACATGGTGATCGGCTCCGACCTGGCAGACAAGATCCTCACCGCCGGGAAGTGGGCCGACGTCGAACGCGCCAGCCTGCAGACCTCCTTCTTCACCGGCTTCGCCACCGACGACGCCCGCTGGGCGAAGACCGCGGGCGACAGCGACGCCGCCTGGGTGACCGCCGCGCGCCCGGACGCCCCCACCGGCGGCCGGGCCCTCGTCGCCACCCGCACGGTGCGCCTGGAGTGGGCGGAGAACCTGCTGCTCGACCCCGCCGTGCTGTACCGCATGTCGGTGAGGGCCCGGCAGACCGCCGGCACCCCGAGCACCGTCACGGTCGGCCTGGTCGGCATCGCCGCCGACGGCACCACCCGCGTCGGCCAGCCCTTCCCCGTCAGCGCGAACGCCACCCAGCTCGCCGTCGGGTCGGGCTGGGTGACCCTCACCGGGTTCCTCAAGGGCTACGGGCCCGCCGCCGGGCCGTTCTGGACCACCCAGCCCGACCCGCAGCAGCCCACCACCCTGCACCCGGACGTGCGGTACGTCCGGCCCTTGCTGCTGCTGAACACCGGCGGCGGCACGACGGCCGTCACCGAAGTCGACATGCTCACCCTGGAGTCGCTGGAGTTCCCGCCGAACATCATCGGCTCGGTGCAGATCGCCGACGCCACGATCGTCGGCGCGAAGATCGCCCTGGCGACGATCCAGGACGCCCACATCGGCACCGTCTCCGCCAGCAAGCTCACCGTCGGCCAGCTCAAGGCGGACGTCACGCTCTCCGCCCGCATCAAGACCGCCGACAGCGGCGCGCGGGTCGAGCTCAACTCCGGCGGCGTCGAGGCGTGGAACACCGCCGGGGTGAAGACCGTCGCCGTCTCCGCCGCGACCGGCGACGTCAAGCTCGTCGGCAGCCTCGCCAGCGGCACCACCGGCCAGCGCATCGAGATCAATCCGGTCGTCGGCCTGCCGGAGATCCGCTTCTTCCCCAGCAGCGGCAACAACTACGCCTTCATCAACGCCGTCGGCGGGAGCAACGGCGCCGCCTACATCGGCCTCAACTCCGGCACCTTCACCGCCAACGGGCAGACCGCCGCGTACCGGCTCTACATGACCGACTCCGCGACCGCGCTGGAGACGATCCGCACCGACACCCAGGAGACCTGGGGCGGCACCGTCCGGATGACCGCGGCCGACGGCGCGGCGCTCGCCTACATCACGCAGAACACGCTCCACGGCTACGTCACCGCCCAGACCTGGGGCGCGAACCTCGGCCGACGCAACGACGACGGCGGCACCAGCGAACTGTGGCTCGACAACCCGGCCATCCAGTACAGGGGCACCTTCCCCAACTACTGGTACGCCGACCCCGACTACGGCTGGTTCACCGGCACCGTCCAGAAGACCAACTGGGCGTCCCTGGCTCTCGGATACGGCCCGACGATGGTCTCCGACATGGTGCCGATCGTCACCTTCCGGGACAGCGGCGCGGTGCGCGCCTGGCAGGTCACCGCGTCCAGCACCACAGGCTTCACCACCGCCCTCGCCTCCACCAGCGCCGGCGGCTCCGTCGGCTTCTGGTGCTACCGCATCTGACAGGACACCCATGCCCGAGCAGTACCGCATCATCGACGTCGCCCGGACCGTCGAGGGAGACATGGAGTGCTGGGAGATTCGGCAGGAACGCCCGGACGGCCAGCACCACCTGACCATCTTCCCGACGTCCTCGCTGGAGTGGCGGGCCGCCGAGTACGACATCGACCACCGCACCCCGGACGGCCTCGACCAGATCCTCGACATGCTGCTCCACGAGCCGTTCCTGTCCGACCTCTTGAGCGCCCCGGCCAGCACGGCGGCGAAGGGACTGGCCGCCCCGGACCCGGCTCCCGTCGCCCTGCACAACGCGCCCGACCGGGCGACCGCCCGCGCCGCGCACCTGGAGCGCATCGCCCACGCCAAGCAGACCCTCGTCACCGTCACCGCCGCCCCCGCGCCGACCGGGAAAACCGGGGCCGCCGCGGCGCGCGCAGCCACCGACCCCCTCGAGGTGATCCGGGCCAACCACGGCATCACCCCCGAAGGTGTCGCGGAGAAGACCGAGTTCGTGGAGCAGGTCCGCCGACGCTTCGCCCGGCAGCAGCCCGCCGCACCGTACCGCCCGGCCGCGAACCGCCACCCGCAGACGCTCGCCGAGCCGGTGTGGGACGCTGCGCTGCCCGAGCGGGACCAGGCCCGCGCCCGCGACAGCGACCAGGAGCCGGCATGAGCGACGCCCCCACCCCCGAGCAGCTGGACCGCCTTCTCGGGACCGCCGATCGCCGCCGCCTCACCCCCGCCGAAGCAGCGCTGCTGCGCGCCGGCGTGCAGCAGCTGCGGGCCGCCGCCCGCCCCTGCGAGTGCCCTCGGCCCGCCGACCACCAGCAGACGAAGTGAACGGAAGTGCCGCCATGACGCCGCCCGCCGAGCAGGTCACCGTGGAAGCCCAGCAGTTCATCGACCAGCTGCGCACGCAGCTGGTCGAAGCGTGGGGCCAGACGCAGGCCCAACTCGCCCTCGCCCGCACGGAGAACGCCGCCCGTGCCTCCCAGGAGGCGGAGAAGGACAGCCAACTCGCCGCCCTCAAGCAGGCCCTGGCCGACAAGGACCGCGAGATCGCCGCACTGAAGGCCACCGCCGCTTCGCTGCAGGGCGGCTCGACGCGACCGTAACCCCCGGCCGCCCCTACCGTCCCCCGCTGTGGAACAGGCACCGGATGACCAGCAGCAACCTGCCGCTGGCCGCCGACACCGACGGAGGGCCAGATGGCGCGAGATCACGGGATGGAAGTCGATCCGGGACCTGGCCCTGTTCCTGCTCGGGGCGGTGCTGATCGTCCGGGAGGCATGGACGCCGCCCGCCGACCCGAGCGTGATCATCACCGGGCTGACCCTCGCGGGACTGCCCGCCGCGCTGTCAAGGGACGAACGGCCGCCCCGCGAGTAGCCCAGCGGACCCGGCTGCTGTCCCGCTACCCCGTCACCGCCGGCTACCTGGCCGCCGCCGGCATCGCGCTGGCCGCGACCTGGCCGCTCTGATCCGACCCCAGCCCCGTCCATCACCAGCACCGGGAGACGACCGTGAACATCCTCAACGACACCGAGGCGTGGGGCCTGCTGCTCGGCGCCCTCACCCCCTGGGCGACCGCCCTGATCCAGCAGCCGTCCTGGAGCAAGCCGCTGCGCGCCGTCATCGGCACCGTGGTGGCCGCGATCGTCGGCACCGTCACCGTCCTCGCCCGCGGCGACATCGCCCACGCGCAGACCGCGCTCACCACCATCGCCCTGACCGTCGTCGCCTCGAAGACGTTCTACGACGGGCTGTGGCAGCACACCGGGGCGGGCGCGGTGGAGCAGGCGACCTCCGCCGAGCGGCGCCCGATCCGGTAACCGGCCCTGTGTCGGAGGCCGGCTCTACCCTAGAGTGATGATGTGGCCGCCGGGCCGACCGGCCGTGTGCTCCGGCAACCAACCCTTCGGGGCTGTCTCCTATCAAGGGGAGCGCGCGGATTCGGGCGGCTTCGCAACCCGCGGGCCCGGCGTGCCACACTTCCAATCTCCATGAACCGCAGCCGAGTTGGCCACGTGGTGGGTGTTCCCACGTAGGCCCGGCGAACGGGAGGGTAGGGGTAGGCAGCCACACCGGGGCCTGCGAACCCCGGTGCCGCCCTTGGAGACAGGAAGGCACTTTGTGGTGACAACTCCCGTGCAGGAAAAGCAAGTTGAACAAGAATCGGTCACTCCTCTGACGGACAACCGCGAGGAGATGGCGATCCGGACGGCCGACCAGGTCCTGGAGATCACCGGCGACCAGCGGTTCTGGACGAAGGCGCAGCGAGCGGCCCTGGGTGCGATCGGCCTCGCCGACGCGCCGATGCCCGACCTCGTCGCGTTCTTCCACATCTGCAAGTCCACCGGCCTGGACCCGTTCCGCCGCGAGATCTACTACATCAAGCGCAAGCGCAAGGTGTTCGGGCAGGACGAGCTGTACTACACCGCCCAGACCGGCATCGACGGGTTCCGGCACACCGGGCAGCGCACCGGCCGGTTCATCCGCCGCGTCGGCCCGTTCTGGACCGGCCCCGAGGACGACCCGGCGCGGTGGACCGTTGGAGAAGACGGCATCAACCGTCGCCGCTGGGTGGACGTCTGGCTCCACACCGAACCCCCCGCCGCCGCGATGTGCCGCATCGAGCACCGCAGCATGGCCGGAGACGTGACGGTCACCCAGGCCGTCGCCGTCTTCTCCGAGTTCGCCGTCGGCAAGGACGAGTGGAAGCGGGACCCCACCACCGGCGAGGGGCACCGGACCGGCAACCGCGTCCTCACCGGGCAGTGGCCGGTCATGCCCGCCCACATGATCGGCAAGGTCGCCGAGGCCCTGGCGTGGCGCAGCGCCTTCCCCCGGGAGCTCGTCGGGATCTACGAGCACGCCGAGATGGAGCAGGCCGACGCCGCGCAGCGCGAGACGGACCGGGAGGAAGCGGCGGCCCGCCGCCGGGACGCCCGCGACCTGGCGCAGAGCGGCGCGGTGATCCCCGGCACCGTCGTCAGCGCCACAGCCACCCCGCCCGCTGCCGACGACGACGAGGCCGGTAGCGGCAGCGCCCCGAAGCCGTCCGCGCCGCGCACAGCGGACAACCTGCGCAGCGAGCTGCGGGCCTACGCCGCCGCGATGGGCAGCACCGTCACGAAGATGACCGCGCGGTGGCGCAAGGCGACGGGCGTCGGGGTCAACGCGGCGATGGCCGACCAGCTCGAAGAACTGCTCACCGAGTGGCGGTCCTACGTCATCGTCGAGCTGAGGGAGCGCCACCCGCAGGCGGCCGAGCACATCGAGGCCGGCGGACTGCTGATCGACCTCGACCCCGACACGAAGGTCTGGAGCAAAGCGGCCACCCCGCAGGACTGACCGCCCCGCCCGCCCCTCACCCTTCCCGCAGGGCCCGCGCCGCCCGCGCGGCCCTGCGGCCTGCCCAGACACGGACTTCCCTGATGCAGCAGCCCCTCATCGAGCGCGCCCGCGCGCTCGCCTCCACCCGGGCCGTCGGACCCAGCCCCCTGCCGTGCCGCTGCGGCGCGCCCCGCCACGTGCACCGAGGTGCTCAACGCTCCGGCGGCCACCCGGCCACCAACTGCGCCCGCTATCGGCGCGACCCCGCCGACGTCCTCCTCGAACGCGCCCAGTCGGCCGCCGACAACCGGCTCGGCCAGGACCTCGCGCAGTCCGACCGGCCCCGGCGGCGGCGGCCCCGCCGACCGAAGAAGCCCGGCGAGTGGTCGATCGGCGCGTCCGACACCGGATCGTGCCGCCGCGCGATCTGGTACCGGGAGAACCCGCCCCCCGGGTACGTCCCGGCCCCCGCCGACCGGCGCGCGGCCCTCGCCGGAACCCTCATCCACGACTCCGTCTCGCGCCGCCGGCGTGCCCTGTACCCGTGGCGGCTGTACGAGCAGTCCGTCACCCTGCCGGGCCTCGACCGGCCGAGCAGGTACGACGAGTACGACCCGGTGACCGGCGTGCTGTACGACTACAAGACCGCCGGGGACTGGAAGTGGGCGGTGGTGGGGGAGAGCGGCCCGCCGGAAACCGAGTGGGACCAGGGCCAGCTGTACGCGCTGGCGCTCCATCTCGCGGGCCAGCTCGTGGTGGAGGTGCGGATCGTCTACTTCGAGCGCAAGAGCGGCGCGGACGAGGAGTTCACCCGGCCCTTTGACGAGCAGGCCGCCCGGCGGGCGCTCGGCCGCCTGACCGCGATCGCCACCGCTCTCGACCTCGGCGCGCCCCTGCCCCGGGACCGGTCCGGGCCGAGCACCGACGTGATCTGCCGCCGCTACTGCCCGGCCCGCATCGACTGCTGGAGCATGAACCAGGCCGAGGCCGCCGGGCGCTCCCCGGAGTCGTACACCCTCGTCACCGACGACAACGACATCGAGTGGGCTCTCGGCGAGTACGACCGCACCCGCGCGGAGAAGTCCAAGGCGGAGAAGGCGCAGAACGTCGCCAAGGCCCTGCTGGACGGGATACCGCCGGGGGAGTACGGCGAGTTCGAGTACGTGCACACCGGCGGCAGGCTCAAGGACCCCGAGCCCGACCCCGCCGCGCGCCTGCGGCAGCTGGAAGGGCTCTGGGACCTCCCGGAGGAGCAGCGGCCTGCGCTGGCCGAGCTGGACTACCCGACGAAGAGGACACGCACCACCAGCCGGATGGAAGTCCGCCGGATCCGGGCCGCCGCCCGCGCAGCCCGAGCGACCCGCGGGCGCAGGTAAGGCCGCCAACTCCGGTGCGCATCGTTTCCGCCGGTCCCGTGCCCCGTCAAGGGCCACGGGGCCGGTCCCCGCCCGGCCAACGAACAGGGCGCTGTCGCCTCGCGCCCCTAACGTCCCCACGTCGAAAGCCAGTTGAGAGGAACAACCGTGAGCACCCCGAACGCGCCCGGCACCGACCTGTCGCCCTCGCCCTGGTTCAACGCGAACCGCACCGGGGAACCGACGGTACCGGCTACCCCGGCCGAGGCCCCGACGCCGATCTACGCCCGGATGGTCACCGAGTTCGGCGACCCGTTCAGCGCCCTCGGACCGACCCGCGCCCGCTACGCCCGGCACACCGCCGAGCCGCCCGCCACGGCCTGAACCCCCACAGCAGCGGGGGAAGTTGTCGACGCGACCTAACCCGGTGAAGCCGCCTAGGTTCCCCGCTCATGGCCGCCCCCCGATACATCGAGTACCAGCCGCTGGACCAGATCCGGCCCGCCGCCCGCAACCCGAAAGGGCACGACGACGGCGGGCTGGACCGCTCCGTCGACCAGTTCGACTTCACCGAGCCCGGCCTGCTGGACGAACGCACCGGCCGCCTGGTGGCCGGCCACGGCCGATACGAGACCCTGGAGCGCCGCCGCGCCGCGGGCAAGGCCGCCCCGGACGGCGTGGTCGTCACCGAGGACGGGACGTGGACCGTCCCCGTGGTGCGGGGGTGGGCGTCCCGGGACGACGCCCACGCGGAGGCGTACCTCGTCGCGTCCAACCAGCTGACCACCGCGGGCGGCTGGGACGGCGAAGGGCTCGCGGCGCTGCTGTCCGAGCTGGAGCAAGCCGACCCGGCGCTGGCCGCCGCCACCGGCTTCGACCAGCAGCAGCTCGACGCGCTGCTCGCCGACCTCGACACCGCCAGCAGGGAGCCTGCCGAGCCGGAGACCGAGGAAGCGGGCCCGACCAACCGCGGCGACCTCCTCGCGCTGGCCGGCGTCACCGTCGGCGAACCCGAGCACCAGGTCGAGACCGGCCAGGTCTGGGAGCTGGGCGACCACCGCCTCGTCATCGCCGAGGTCTTCGACGGCTGGCCGCAGTGGGCGCCGCTGCTGACCGACGGCAGCCTCTTCCTGCCCTACCCGACGCCCCTCGCGCCGTTCGCCGACCGAGCCCTCAAGCACCGCCTGGTGATGGTGCAGCCCGAGCGGTACCTCGCCGGGCACCTCCTGGACAAGTGGGCCCGCATCAGCGGCCAGAGCCCCGTCCTCGCGGGCAGCCGGTGACGGCCGTCATGCCGACCGCGGGCGGCACCTTCAACCCGGACGAGCACCCGATCTACTTCACCGCGGGCGGAGGCGAGTTCAACGCGGGCCCGTACGTACTGATGGCCGCCAACGAGCTGATGGCCGCTGGCGAGGAACAGCGACTGCGGGACCTGCTCGACGCCGGCTGCCGGGTGCTCCTGGACTCCGGGATCTTCTGGCTCACCAACCGGCACTGTCGCGCCCACGGCATCACGATGGACGAGGCCCTGGGCCTGGCCCCCGAGGAAGTCGACGGCTTCGCCGAACTCCGAGAGCGCTACATCTACCTCGCCCGCACCTACGGCGACTGGCTGTGGGGCTACATCGAACTCGACCAGGGCGGCCGGGACAACAAGCGCGCCCAGCGCGCGGCCCTGCACGACCTCGGCCTGTCCCCGATCCCCGTCTACCACCCGCTGGTGGACGGCTGGGACTACTTCGACGAGCTCGCGGCCACCTACGACCGGATCTGCGTCGGCAACATCGTCCAGGCGTCCGCCCCGGTGCGGCTGCGCCTGCTCCACACGATCTGGGAGCGGCGCCGAAGTTATCCACACCTGTGGATACACGCGCTCGGCCTGACCGCGAACGAGTGGTGCCTGCCGCTCGCCCCGGACTCCTGCGACTCCTCCTCCTGGCTGGCCCCGCTGCGCTGGAACCACCAGCGCATCGAGACCGCGATGCTGCGCCGCGTCGGCGACCTGCCCGCGGGCTTCCGCTACACCCGGGACGACAGCGCCTCCTACCAGGCCGCCGCCCGGCTGTGCGCCGACGCCGCCACCGCCCTCGGCCGGTGCTGGCAGCACGCCGCCCACCGCGCCGAGGAACTGGCCGGCGGCCCGGCCGGGGCCCGCGCCGAGGCGGAAGGGGCGTTGCGGTGAGCCCGGCCCGGCGCGGCACCGCGCGGAAGAAGACCGGCGGCGGAGCGTTCGATGCGGCCGACCGGCACCTGTACTTCGCCGCGGGCGACTCCGAGCACTACCCACACCACGTGCTGCTGGCCACCAACGACCTGCTGACCGCCGGCCACGAGCGCAAGCTGACCGCGCTGCTGGACGCCGGGCACCGCGTGCTGCTCGATTCCGGGATCTTCTGGCTGACGAACCAGTACAAGCGCGACCACCCCGGCATCTCCATGGACGAGGCCCTGCGCCTGCCACCGGAGCGGATCGACGGCTTCGACGCCCTGTACGCCCGGTACGTCGAGCTGGTGCAGCGCCACGGCGACCGGCTGTGGGGCTACATCGAACTCGACCAGGGCGGCCGGGACAACAAGATCCGCACCCGCGCCCGGCTGGAAGCCGAAGGGCTCGCGCCGATCCCGGTCTACCACCCGCTGGTGGACGGCTGGGACTACTTCGATGAGCTGGCCCAGCAGTACGACCGCATCTGCTTCGGCAACGTCGTCCAGGCCCCGGCCCCCGTCCGGCTGCGCCTGCTGCACACCCTGTGGGAGCGCCACCGCCGCTACCCCGACCTGTGGGTGCACGTGCTCGGGCTGACCGTCAACGAGTGGTGCCTGGCCGTCCCCCCGGACTCCTGCGACTCCTCGACCTGGCTCGGGCCGCTGCGCTGGCCGGACGTGCGGATCGACTCCGCGCTGCTGCGCAAGGTCGGCGTCGTCGACCGCGGCTTCGCCTACGACCTCGACCAGCCCGCCCACCCGGAACGCGGCCGCACCGCCTGCTGCCTGATGTGCGCGCAGACCGTCGAGGCGACCACCACCGTGTGGCGGCTCGCCCGCACCACCCGCGACGGCCTGCTCGGGCAGCCCACCTACCCCCCTGTCACCGAATCGGAGAACCCGCTCCCGTGAAATCAGCTACCGAGGTCTGGGCGGAAGTCCGCCTGCCCGGGTTCCACCACTGGCCGGCCGCGCCCGACCACCGCTCCTACCTGCGGGCCCGGCACCGCCACCTGTTCCACATCAGGGTGAGCGTCCACGTCGTCCACGACGACCGCGACACCGAGTTCCACGACCTGGCCGACGAGATCCGCGGCTGGTGGGGTACCGGCGACCGCGAGTGCGGACCGGCGTCCTGCGAGACCCTGGCGTGGACCCTCGCGGACTACCTGCTGGCGAAGGGCCTGCGGGTCAGCAAGGTCGGCGTGTCCGAGGACGGCGAAGCCGGTGCGGTCGTCACCCTGCTGCAGGAGGGCGAGCGGCCGTGACCCACACCGTGACCGTCCGGCACAACTTCGAGACCGCCCACCGCCTGCCGCACCTGTCGGGCAAGTGCGAGAACCTGCACGGCCACTCCTGGTGGGCCGAGATCACCGTCTCCGCGCCGGTGCTCGCCGCCGGCACCGTCGTGGAGTTCGGCGCATTCAAGCGGGCCCTGCGCGAGTGGATCGACACCTTCCTCGACCACGGCGCGATGCTCGGCGCCAACGACCCGCTCGCCCCGGTCCTCGCCGGGCAGGGCAGCAAGCTGTTCCGGTTCGGCGCCGACGACCCGACCGAGCAGGAGCAGCACGCCGCGGGCCTCCAGTGGCCGAGCGTGGAGGCCGTCGCCGAACTGCTCTCCCGCGTCGCCAACGAGGCCCTGCACGCCCTGCCGCGCGCCGCAGGCGCGTACGTCTCCCACGTCCGCGTCGCCGAGACGGCCGTCAACGCCGCCTCCTGGGCGGTGACCGCGTGAGCGCCCTCGTTGCCCCCGCCAGCCTGCCCGTCGCCGAGGTCTTCGGCCCGACCATCCAGGGCGAAGGCCCCAGCGCCGGCCAGAACGCCCTGTTCCTCCGCCTCGGAGCCTGCAACCTCTCCTGCACCTGGTGCGACACCCCGTACACCTGGGACGGCAAGCGGTTCGACCTGCGCCAGGAGATCCGCCGCGTGCCGGTGGTCGACCTCGCGGAGACCACCGCCAAGCACCCGCACGCCCTGATCGTCATCACCGGGGGCGAGCCGCTGCTGCACCAGAGCACCGACGCCTGGCGCTCGCTGATGGCCGTCCTGCGGTACACCACCCGCCGCGTCGAGATCGAGACCAACGGCACCCTCGCGCCGAAGCCGGTCTCCCTCGGCGTGCCGCGCCTGGTCTTCAACGTCAGCCCGAAGCTGGCCAACAGCGGCATGCCGGAGGACCGGCGGATCAAGCCCGAGGCCCTGGAGGCGTTCGCCGACCTCGCCGCCAAGGACCGCGCCCGGTTCAAGTTCGTCGCCGCGAACAGCGACGACCTCGAGGAGATCGCCACCCTGACCGACCGCTTCCGCATCCCGCCGCACGCGACCTGGGTGATGCCCGAGGGCGTCACCCCCGAGCAGACCATCGCCGCCGGCCGCGCGCTGGCCGAGGACGTCATCCGGCGGAACTGGCACCTGACCCTGCGACAGCACGTCCTGCTGTGGCCTGGAGAACGCGAACGATGACCAGCACCGACAGCACCATCGACCTCGCCCGCGCGGCCGAGCACGCCGCCGGCCTGTTCGCCGCGCTCGGCATCCCCTGCGACACCGAGTCCACCGCCGCCACCCCCGCCCGGGTCGCCAAGGCGCTCGCCGAGCTGACCGCCGGCCAGCACCTCGACCCGACCCGGCACCTGGCCGTCACCTTCCCGCCCGAGGGACAGCGGGCTGGCCTGATCGCCGCGGTCGACGTGCCGTTCACCGCGCTCTGCGAGCACCACGGGCTGCCGTTCACCGGCCGGGCCGCCGTCGCCTACCTGCCGGTGCCCGGTGCCCGGTGCGCGGATCGTCGGCCTGTCGAAGCTGGCACGGCTCGTGCAGGAGTTCGCCGCCCGCCCGCAGGTGCAAGAACGCCTCGGCGAGCAGGTCGTGGAAGCGCTCGGGGCCCACCTCGACGTCCAGGGCGCGGCCTGCCTGATCCGCTCCGTCCACGCCTGCATGACCCTGCGCGGGGCCCGCGCCCACGGTGCCGCGATGGTCACCACCCACCTGACCGGTACCCTCCACGCCGACCCGGCACGCCGCGTGGAAGTCCTCGCCCTCATGCCGTCATCTGCCTGACAGAGCAAGGGAGTTGTTCCCAAGCTGGCCTGTCCGGCGGGAGGATAGGAGCGCCAGGCCGGGGCTGCGAACCCCGGCCCCTGACGAAGGAGACACCGATGCTCACCAGGGTTCCCCGGGACTTGCCCGCCGACGCGATCACGATCGGCGACCTCAAGGCGCAACTGCACATGGCACTGGACGACATGCTGGTCGTCGCCCAGCGCCCCAACCCTGAGGAGGGCACGTTCGCCCTCGGCTGGGCCGTGAAGGCCCACGTGCTCAGCGAGTCCGGCCACCGCGTGCCGGTCATCGGCCTGCCGCAGGTCAACCCGGAGGACCCCCAGGTCATGACGGTCTCGCTGATGACCCGGGTGATCGCCGACCTGCCCGACCACGCGCTGCCCGTGACGATCTGGGAGAGCGGCGACGGCCCTCCCCAGGCCGCCATCGGTGAGTCGAAGTTCGGCAACCTGGTGAACGAGGACTCCGGGTTCAGCGTCAAGGTGGTCGTGCTCCCCGGCGTGCTCGGCGGCATGACCGGCGACGCCTACGACGACCTGGTCTACAGCCTCGGCTGGGAGTAGCCCCACCCAGCGCCAACGGCCCGGGGCGGGGCACCGTCAGAATCTGACGGCGCCCCCGCCCCGGGGTGTTAGACCACCTCGGAACGTTCCTAGGT
>NZ_JBHUWH010000068.1:0-24653 GCF_042670125.1 Kitasatospora sp. NPDC057198
ATCATGACACTCACCACCGACAAGTCGCTCCGCCCATCCCGGAGAGCGGGATTTCGTGACTCAGCGTCACCATTCACAGAAGTTGGACCAGAACCCGTGAAGTAGCAGCGTTTGGTCAGCGGTTTGGGCAGCAGTTGGCGATCTTGAAGACTGCGGATGTTCACGAGAAATGGCGGCACTCGACGGTGACGGCCCTTAGCCTGGTGGGCGGAGGGCCGTCGGCTGCAGCTTGTCGCTTGAACTTCATGTTGATCAAGCCATGTGCGAGGGTGGTGGCCATGCCTCAGCTTGGTCGCCGTCTCCGTTCCCTCAGCGTCACGTTCGGGCTTGCCCCGACTGGTTTTGCTGCGTGCCGGGAAACGGATGACCCGGTTCTGGAGCATGCCCTGGCGGATGTGGCAACTCTCTGTGGCATCCCTCGGCGGCAGGTGACGATCTATCGGCACCTGTTCGTCGCGGGGAAGTGGCCCGGAAGATGTTCGGGCTGCCGGGCGAAGGCGATCGGGCCCTGAGGTTGGTGGGGCAGGACCGGGCGCATACAGGGCATACGGGAAAACACCGCCGACAAAAGCGAGCGGCAGCAGGGCGGTGTCGATGCCCAGCGAAGGGACGCGGAGCCGGATCGGGACGGCTCTCGGCAGGCCCCGGAGAGGCGGAAGGGAAGGGGGAAAGGGACGGAGGCCGGCACCACTCCCCCACCGCCCCGTCCGGTCGTCCGGCGGGCCGGACAGTCGGTGGGCCGGACGGTCAGCGGGCCTGGCGGTCGGCCTTCTGCCGGATGCGGGCGAGCGGACGCGGACGCGGGCGGGAGCCGGAGGCGGCGGTGCGGGACGCGGTACCGCCGGGGGCGGCGCTGCGGGCGGGGCCGTCGGGCATGGTGAAGGCGTAGAGGCCCGCGGCGACAGCGACGACGGCCAGGACGAAGTAGCTGAGCTGGTAGGAGGACAGCGGCGGCTGGACACTCCCGCCACCGCCACCGCCACCACCGGCCCCGGCACCGGCACCGAGGACCAGGACCGAGGTGACGA
Organism: Kitasatospora sp. NPDC057198; assembly: GCF_042670125.1. Lineage (NCBI taxonomy): Bacteria > Bacillati > Actinomycetota > Actinomycetes > Kitasatosporales > Streptomycetaceae > Kitasatospora > Kitasatospora sp. NPDC057198. The sequence continues at coordinate 1,029 of NZ_JBHUWH010000068.1, forward strand.
CAGCCGGCGCAAGAGCACTGCCCGCCTGCCGGACAACGGTGTTGAGGGTGGCGGCGTGGGCCACGTCGGCGCGGTCGACAGTACTGAACGAGGCGATGGTGGTGGGGATGAAGACCGCGCCCATGGCCAGACCGAGCAGGAACATGTACCCGCGCAGGGCCCACAGACTGGTACCCGCATCGGCTGTCGCGAACAGCAGCATCACACCGGCGACACCGAACAGGCCCGTACCGATGATCAGGCGCGGACCGACCCGGTGGTAGACCGCGCCCACCACCTGCATGGTCACCAGGACGCCGAACGCCTCCGTGAAGGTGGTGGTGCCGCTGTCCAGAGCCGAGCCGCCCCGCGCCTCCTGGATGAAAACCGGCCCGAGGAACATCGCACCCAGCATCGGCACATAACCGACCAGGCTGACCAGGTTCGTGTCCCGGAAGAGCCGGTCGCGAAACAGGCGCAGCCGCAGGACCGGTTCGGGGGTGCGCAGTTGCTGCCGGACCGCGACAACGAGCAGCACGGCGCCGGCGGCGAGCGCGCCCAGCACCCGGGGGCGCCCCCAGCCGAGGTCCGGGCCGGCGCAGACGCCGTACATCACGGTGGCGGTGGCGGCACCGCACAGCAGCAGGCCCGGCAGGTCGAGGCGGCCGGCGGCGTGGTCGCGGTGCTCGGCGAGGAAGAGGGCGCCGAACAGCACCGCGGCGGCACCGAAGGGGACGTTCACGTAGAACACCCAGCGCCAGGACAGACCCGTGACAAGCAGCCCCCCGAGCAGCGGGGCGATGGCCGGAGCGATCTGCTGCGGTATGACCATCAACCGGGAGAGCCGGACCTGCTCCGCCTGGCTGAAGGTACGAAAGAGCAGGGCCTGCGAAGTAGGCATGAGCAGACCGGCCGCAAAACCCTGCAGGGCCCGGGCCCCGACCAGAGCAGTCAGATTCGGCGCAGCACCGCACAGACCGCTGGCGGCGGTGAACACCGCCAGCGACAGCAGCAGGGTGCGGCGGCCGCCGTGGCGTTCGATCAGCCACGCGGAGGCCGGGATCATCATGGACAGGCAGACCGGGTAGACCACCACGACCCCGGTAAGGGCGGCCGGGGCCAGATCGAACTGCCGGGCGATGCTGGGGAGGGCGACGGTGGTGATGGCGCCGTCGACGATGCAGATGAAGGTGGTCAGGACAGCCATGATGGGCACGACACGGCGCTGGCCCAGGCGGGTGCTCATAGAAGCTGAGCATACTCACTATGATTGTGCTCAGGAAACCTGCGGGGCCACGGAACCCGGACTCCGGGAACCGGACTCCGGGAGCCGGCGCACCCGAAGCGGATGGAGAAGGCACGGCATGGCAGAGGAAGCGGGAGCGCGGCAGCGGTTCGGCAGCAGCGACGCCCTGGTGGACGAACTGTTCGCCACCACCCACCGGTTGCGCACCTTCGTGGACGGCAGGCTGCGCGAGCACGGCGCCTCGGTGGCCCGGCTGCGGACCCTGCGCGTGCTGGCCCTGGCGGGCGAGCCGCTGCGCATGCGCGACCTCGCCGAACACGTGGGCAACGCCCCCCGCACCACGACCACCATCGTCGACAGCCTCGAGCGCGACGGGCTGGTCGAACGCGTCCGGCACCCCTCGGACCGGCGCGCGTTCCTACTGACCCTCACCGAGGAGGGAACGCGCTGCCACCGGGAGGCGGAGGAACTGGACCGGGCCGCCCTCGCCGCGGCCACCGGCGCACTGAGCAGCGCCGAACGCGAGCAACTGCGCGCACTGCTGGGACGCATCCGCACCGCGGTGGACCCCGAGGGCGCCACGGACCCGGAGCACCGCAACAGCGACAGCAGCAGCGGCAATGGCGGCGACAGCGACAGCGACTGAACCGGCCCCGCTGGAACAACAGGCGCGATACACACCGGAGCGGGCCGCGGGGCGCCGCCTGGGAGCGGCGCTCCTAGGGCAGGCTCTCCGCTCCCCCGCCGCCGGGCGGGCGGCCATGCTCGGAGCAAGCCGCCAGGGGGCGGCCGCTACGAGCGGGAGGTGCACGTCGGATGAAGGAATCCGTGGAGGAGCCGGCAGAGGGGCCCGTGCGGGAGTCGGTGCTGGAGGTGCCCGGCGCACGGCTGCACCATTTCGTCCGCGGGACGGGCCCGGTGCTGCTGCTGGTCGCCGGAGGGCACGGGGACGCGGGGGTGACCGACGCGCTGGCCGGACGGCTGGCCGACCGGTACACCGTCGTCACCTACGACCGCCGCGGGCTGTCGGGCAGCACCGTGGACGAGCCGGGGCGGACGACGGTGGCCGTGCACGCCGAGGACGTGTCGCGGCTGCTGGCAGCGGTCACCGGGGAGCCCGCCCTGGTCTTCGGCAGCAGTCTCGGCGGGCTGATCGCGCTGGAGTTCGCACTCCGGCACCCCACACAGGCCCGCGCGGTCGTCGCGCACGAGCCGGCGGCCGTCCACTTGCTGCCGGAGCCGGAACGGGCCGCCGCCCTGCGGGACCTGCTGGGCGCCCAGGAGGCGTTCGAGGCGCGGGGGGTGGACGCCGCGCTGCGCAGGTTCGCGCAGTTCGCAGGCATCGACCCGGCCGATCGCGAGCCCGACGCCCCGGCACGGGCCCGGGGGCCGGAACAGGTGCGCAACGCGGAGTTCCTGCTGCGGCACGACATCGCATCGCTCCGGGAGCACCGGTTCGACCCGGCCGCACTGAAGGCGTCGGGCGTGCAGGCGGTGGCCGGCGTCGGCGCGAACTCGGGCCCCGCCTGGCCGCACCGGTGCGGCGAGTTGCTCGCCGCGGAGCTGGGCACCGGCTGTCCGGTCTTCCCGGGCGGGCACAACGGGTACGCCTCCCGTCCGCGCGGAACGGCGCAGCGGCTGCACGAGGTGCTCACCTCACTGGAGGGCGGGACAGGGTGAGGGATGGAGGGGTGAGAGGTGGAGGGGTGAGGGGTGAGGGGTGGAGGGATGGAGGGGGCGGGGCCGAAGTGGCGGAGGCCGTACGGCGACAGTTTGATGACGAAACGATAATCGCGCGACTCGGGTGCCGGTCGGGTGATACTCATACGCGGTGATCATGCGTACTACCCGGCCTGTCCGCCGGGCGCTCCCCGCCGCCGCACTGGCCGTCCTGCTCACCGCCTGCGGCGGTACCCCCCACAACTCCGCTGCCCCGCCCACCGGTTCGGCGAGCCCTTCGGCCTCGCCGAGCCCGTCCCCGAAGCCCACCGGTGCCGACGATCCCGCGCTGAAGGGGTTCTACACCCAGCAGGTCGCCTGGGCGCCCTGCGCGGACGACCCGAAGACCGAGAAGATCGACGAGTCCGCGCTCCAGTGCGGCCGTCTGAAGGTGCCGCTGGACTACGCGGACCCGGCCGGCGAGGGCATCGAGGTCGCGCTCTCCCGCAAGCCCGCGACCGGTGCCGACCGGCTCGGCTCGCTGCTGCTCAACCCGGGCGGTCCGGGCGGCTCCGGTATCGAGCAACTCCAGTACAGCGGCGACTCGTTCAAGGACCTGAACGCCCGTTACGACCTGGTCGGCTTCGACCCGCGCGGGGTCGGCGCGAGCACCGCCGTGCACTGCATGGACGACGCCGCGCACGACACCTGGGCGCTGTCCGACGACCGTGCGGACGACCGGGGCAAGGCGTACGCGGACGCCTGCGCGGCCAACTCCGGCAAGCTGCTCCCGCACGTCGGGACGGCGGACGCCGCCCGTGACCTGGACGTGCTGCGCGGTGCCCTCGGCGACCAGAAGCTCAACTACCTGGGCTTCTCCTACGGCACCTACCTGGGCTCCAGCTACGCCGAGCAGTTCCCCGACCGCACCGGCCGGCTCGTCCTGGACGGCGCCGTCGACCCGACCGCGGACCAACTCGACCTGCTGGTCCAGCAGTTCGCGGGCTTCGAGAAGTCGCTGAAGGCGTTCGCCGCGGACTGCACCAAGCAGGAGCAGTGCAGCCTCGGCAAGGACCCGGACAAGGCGGCGCAGAAGCTCGCCTCCTTCCTGGACGGCCTGCGCGAGCACCCGCTGAAGGTCGGCAAGGACCGCGAGCTCACCGCGGCGGCGGGGTGGAACGGCACGCTGAGCATGCTCTACGGCGGCCAGAAGTCGTGGGAGTACCTGCGCAACGCGATCGGCTGGGCGATGGTCCGCGACAAGGGCGACTACCTGCTCGCCATGGCGGACGACTACAACGGCCGTGACGCGAACGGCCACTACACCAACATGTTCGACGCCTACACCGCGATCCACTGCGACGACCCGGGCGCGGAGACGCCGAGCGCCGAGCGCTTGCAGGCCGCGCTGGCCGAGGCCCACCAGCAGGCCCCGCTGGTGGCCGCGCACTTCACCGAGGCGAACCTCTTCGACCCGGACTGCCGCTCCTGGCCGTACCACTCGACCGAGCAGCCGCACGTCGTCAAGGCGACCGGCAGCGCGCCGATCCTGGTGGTCGGCTCGACCGGCGACCCGGCCACCCCGTACGCCTGGTCGGAGAAGCTGGCCTCCGGCTTCGCCAACGCCACCCTGCTGACCCGGGACGGCGACGGCCACACCGCGTACGGCAAGAGCAGCTGCATCCGGGACGCCGTGAACGGCTTCCTGGTCAACGGCGCCATGCCGGCCGCGGGCACCCACTGCCCCACCGGCTGACGCGCTGGCGGTCCGTCACCGCGCGGTGCGGACGGGCCCCGTCGGGACGCTTCCCGGCGGGGCCCGTCCGTCGTCCGGACCGGGGTGGTCAGAGCAGGCGGGCGAGCAGGATCCGGCCGCCCTCGTAGACTCCGCCGTCGATGGCGACGACCCGGCCCCCGGCGTAGCGCAGGGCTTCCCGGACGTGCTGCGGGGGGATGCCGAAGTGCTTGACCAGGGTGCTGTGGCCGTGGACGAGGACGCTGCCGCCGAGGGTGTCCAGGACGCGGGCGACGGGGTCGTGCGGGTGGCCGGCCCGGGCGCCCCGGAAGGCGCCGCGGGAGCTCATCAGACGGCTGAACTCCAGCCAGGCCGCCGGGCGTTCGTCGGCGAGGGCCCGGGCGGCGGCGGCGTTGACGGCGCCGACGCTGCTGCCGAGTTCGAGGTACTGGGTGGTGTCGGAGTGGACCAGCAGGTGGTCCTCGACCAGGGCCGCGGCGGGCAGGGCGGTGAGCCAGTCGAGGTGGGAGGGGGTCAGCCGGCGCAGGTCCTCCTCCTGGCCGCCGAAGCGGGACCAGCCGCCGTGGAACCCGCCGGGCTGGTCCCAGCCGGGGACGGGGGCGGTGCCGAAGCGGTGGGCGGCGAGCAGTTGCACCTCGTGGTTGCCGAGCAGGGCGCCGACCCGGCCGCCGGCGTCGCGGGCCTGGGCGGCGAGGCGGCGGATGTCCTCGATGACGCCGATGCCGTCGGGACCGCGGTCGACGTAGTCGCCGAGCATCCAGAGCCGGGCCCGGCCGCCGCACCAGTGGCCGTCGGCGTCGGCGAGGCCGGCGCCGCGCAGTGCGTCCAGGAACTCCGCACGGTGGCCGTGGACGTCGGCCGCGGCGTACAGCGGGGCAGGTGAAGGGGACACGGCGGGACGCTATCAGGGTGCGGGCGGGGCCGGTGGTACGGGCGGGGGCGGTGTTCCGGTACGGGCACACCGGCCGCACGCCGTCTTCACGCCCGGCGGGCCCGGCGCGGCCCGCCGTCCGCCGACAGCCCGCCCGCCCGTCCGTCGTCCGCCGGCTCGCTCGCCGCCGGGCTGTTGGCGGGCTGTTGGCAGGCTGCTGATGGACTACTGACGGGCTGTTGACGGGCTTTACGTGTTCATGGATAGTCTCACGCGCGGGAGCGCCCCGCGGTGAGGAGGGGTGGCGGGATGGGAGTCCACGGGGTGGCGACGGCCGGTGCGCGGCAGGCGGAGGTGGATCCGCTGCTGGCCGACCGGGTCGTCGAAGCGCTGCTGATGGTCGGTCTGCCGGTCGCGCACGGCGGGCACGGGCCCGGTGTCCACCTGCTCGCCACCGGCAGCGACGGTGCCGCCGGTGCCGCGGTCGGCTCCGATCCGGAGCGGTGGCCGCTGACGCTGCGCTGGCTGTGCTCGGCCCGGCTGGAGGACGCCGCGGCGGCCGGGGGCGACGGTCCGTGGCCCCGGACCCGGCAGGTGGTGGCGGACAGTCTGGAGACGGCGCTCGCCGAACTCCTGCCCTCCCTCGGCCTGAGGGCCACCAGGGCCACCGCGGCCGGGCCGACCCTGGTCGGCCCTGGAGAGGGCCCGGCGGATGGCGCGGGGCAGGAGGACCGGGCGGACGGGGAGGACGGGGAGGGCGGGAAGCCAGGTGCGGCCGGAGGGTCCGGGGAGGCCGTGGGGGCCCTGGAGGCGCTTCCGGCGGAGGCCGTCGCGGCCGTCCGCCGCAGCGCGGCCCTGGCGGGACTGCCGCTCGCCCGGCACGCCCGTGCGGCCGGTGTCGCGCTGGCGGCCTGCGCACCCCTCCCGACAGCCCCGGACGCGGCACCGGCACCGGCACCGGTCGTCGATGTCGCCTGGCGCTCCTCGTCGCAGTTGCCCGGCACGCCGCCCGTGGCGACGGCCGTCCGGGAGGCGATGCACCATGCGGTGGGCACCGCGCTGGCCGCCTGCGGGCTGCGCACCTCCTGGCACCGGCCGCCGGACGGCGCCCCGCACCTGCACGCGGCCGGCCCGCGGGCGTGAGCACGGGCCCGGCCGGGAAGAGGACCGCTCCGTCCGGCCGGGCCCCCGGTGCAACGGTGCCTGCCCGGGGATGAGGACGGCGCTGCCTCGGGTGCCGGACACCGCCGGGGCGCCCGCGCCGTTGGGCGTCGGTGTTGTCCGGTGGCCGCGCTCCGGGTCAGTTCGATCCTGCCGGGTCCGGGCCGGGCGGGGGTACGCCGGACCGGTCGGCGCGGCGGGTGCCCGGATGTCGCCGGAGGCGGGCCGTACGCCTCGGACTCGGGCAACTGTGCTGCGGTCGGGCGGAGTTGGCGGACACCTGGACGCGCAGCCGACGGGCGGTGGCAGAGGCGGAGGCGGGCACAGCGGCGGTGTTGCCGCTCGCCGGGGCGGAGGCGTACGGCCGCCGGTGGAGCCGGGGACGGCCGGCGTCTCGCTGCGGGCGCCCGGCCGGAGCACTACGGCAGTGGCCCGCATCGAGGGTGCGGGCCCTCATCACGCTCATTCGCTCGGGGAACCGCGCAAGGGTCGCGTCGGGTCCTTGCGGGCTCTCCGCCGGGGCTTCTCAGCGCGCCCTCAGACGGGGCTCATCGCCGGTCAAGACGGGCGGCCGAGCATCGTCCGCATGACAGCACCACCCGAATCACGGACCTCCTCCCGCCGGCAGGAACGTCGCACCAGGCGGATCAGGCGGGCGGTGGTCGTGGCGGTGCTGCTCTCGGCGCTGGGTTCGTGGCTGGTGGTCTCCCGTCCGACGACCGGCGTCCCGGCGAACGCGGCGGCCTCCGCCACGGCCCCGGCGGACGGCGCGACGGCGACGGCGACGGCCAACAGCACGGAGGACACGGCGAAGGACACGGCGGAGGACACGGCGGGCGAGACGACGGGCAGTGACGGGGCGACCGCCGCGGACACCGCGCTCGCCGCGGCGGTCGGTGCCCTCGGCGGGCACTTCGCCGTCACGGTGGCCGATCCCGGTTCGGGGGCGTCCGCCGCCTGGGGCGACGACTCCTTCGTGACCGCCTCGATCGTCAAGGTCGACATCCTGGCCGCGCTGCTGCTGCAGAACGACGGCGTGCTGACCGGTGCGCAGAAGTCCGCGGCCGCGCTGATGATCGAGCGGAGCGACAACGCCGCGGCGACCACGCTGTTCGACGCGGTGGGCGGCGCGAGCGGACTGGACGCGGCGAACGCGGTCTTCGGGCTGACCGGGACGGTCGCCGGGACGGACGGCTTCTGGGGCCTGACCGAGACCACCGCGGCCGACCAGGCCCGGCTGCTGCGGGTGGTGTTCACCGAGGACTCGCCGCTGGGCTCCGCCTCCCGCGCCTACCTGGCGAAGCTGATGGGCCTGGTCGCGGACGATCAGGACTGGGGCGTCTCCGCGGCGGACCAGGGCGGCGCGGTGAAGCTGAAGAACGGCTGGCTGTCCCGGGACAGCACCGGGCTGTGGGTGGTCAACAGCATCGGCCAGGTCGAGTACGGCGGCCGGAGCCTGCTGGTGTCGGTGCTGAGCGACGGCTCGGCGAGCGAGGAGGCGGGCATCGCGCTGGTGGAGTCGGTGGCCTCGGCGGCGGTGCGGTCCTTCGCGGCCGCCGCCCAGGGGTAGGCAGGGCCGTCCGCCCAGGGGTCATCCCGTTCAGGGGGCCGTCCCGCTCGAGCGGGCGGCGGCTGCCCAGGGATCGTCCGGCTCAGGGGTCGTCAGGCTCAGGGGGCCGCGGCCGCGCGGGCGACCGCCCGCAGGTAGCGTTCGATCGCCAGGTGCTGGAGGGCGAGCGCGACGGGGCGGCCGAGCCGGGCGTACCAGGAGGCGAGCCGGGAGAAGGCGGTGACCTCGAACCAGACCTCGCCGTCGGCGTCCATGCTCACCGTGAAGGACTCCTCGCCGCACTCGGGGTGTCCGGGCAGGGTGCCGTAGGCGAAGCCGATCCGGTCGGGGGTCTCGACGGCCCAGACCACCCGGCAGGGGATGACCAGCCGGGGCAGGCGCAGCCCGGGTAGGCGGAGCCGGAGCAGGACGGTGGTTCCGGGGGTGGTGCGGGCCGCCGCCGGGTGGACGGCGAAGCCCGAGCCGAGTTGGGCGCCCCAGTCGAGGACGTACCGGCCCGCGCGCTCGAGGACGGCCCGGCCGTGGCCGAGGTGGACGCGGCGGCGCAGCCAGGCGTAGCCGGGCGGCAGGGCGGCGGCCGCGGTGGCGCCGACCTCGGGGTAGCTGGGCGCGGCGGCGGAGGCGGCGAGGTGGCGTCGGCGCAGGTCGTTCGACGGCATCCACCAGTTGTACGCCGCGCGGGGCCGGGGGGCCAGGGCCGGTGGCCGCCGCCGGGGCGTCCGGCCTGGTCGGGCGGTGCGGCTGTGGTGCACCTCACCCGCCGTCCCCTCCGGCCGTGGGCGCTGCCGCGCCGGCCGGAGGAGGGCGGGGTTGTCGGGGTCAGCCCTGGACGGAGGCCCAGAACTCCTCGAAGGAGAGCTTGCCGTCGCCGTTGGCGTCCTTGGCGTTGATGATCGCCTGGGCGACCGTCTCGGTGACGTGGTAGTCGCCGAGCTGGGCCATGACCGCCTTGTACTCGCGCGCGGTGACCCGCCCGTCGCCGTCGACGTCCAGGCGCGCGAATGCCGTCCGTGCCGCTTCGATGTCCGCCACCGGACCCACCCCTCTTCTTGCTGTTGCACCGGTACTGACGCCGTGTGTTCGGCGCGCGGGCCACAATAGCCGCAGTTCCGGGCGCACCGACAGGCCGGTCCCGGTCGGCGGGGCGGGTCGGGGCAGCAGGGCGGCGAGTTCGGCGAAGGCCGCGCGGACCGGGGCGGGGTTGTCGACCCAGGGGAAGTGTCCGGCGGCGGGGACGGTGCGGTGCAGGGTCCGCGGGCCGTGGAAGCCGGGGGCCCCGCGCCACAGGCCCTGGTCGACGACGTGGTCCTCCGCGCCGCCGAGGACGAGGGTGGGCGGCCCGTCGGGGCCGGGGGCCCAGCGGGCCCGGTAGGCGGCGTCGAAGTAGGTGTCGGCCCAGGCCACCGCCCGCTGGTTGTACGGGAGTCCGGCCAGCAGGCGGCGGCCGGCGGGCAGGGCGGCGGGGGTGAAGTTCCAGGGGGCGGCGGCCAGGGTGAGGGCGCGCAGGGTGGTGTCGTCGGGGTGGCGGCCGTACTGCTCGGCGGCGGTGTCGAGGCCGGGCAGGGGGTGGGCGGCGGCCCACCGGGCGAAGCTGTCGCGCCAGCCCGCGTGCGGGGCGCTGCTGACGAGGGCGAGGGCGGTGAGGCGCTCGGCGAGGGCGGGGACGGAGAGCAGGAACATCCCGCCGGTGGAGTGCCCGACCGCGGCGGGGCGGTCGACGGCGTCGGCGGCTTCGGCCAGCACGCCGGGCCAGCGCCCGTCGGGCGGCCCGGCGTCGCGGTGGGAGCCGTCGCCGGGGAGGTCGACCAGCCAGACGCTGCCGGGGAGTTCGGCGGTGCGGGCCAGGCCGAGCAGGGATTCGGAGCCGAGTCCCGGGCCGCCGGGGACGAGCAGCCAGTCCGGGCCGCCGGGGCCGGTGGCGATCCGGCGCATCCTGACGCCGGAGGCCGTCCGGTGCTCCTGCCGGTCCGCCGCCATCCCGTCCGCCCTCTCCTCGCGCACCCGTCCGGGCCGTACCGTACCGCCGCCCCGGCCCGACGGACCGTCCTCGCTGACGCCGCCGATCGGGCTGAGTTCCGCGATCCGCGATCCGCGATCCGCGGTTCGGCGCCGTCGGGGGTGTCGGGGGTGTCGGGTTCGGTGCGGTCGGCGGCTTCGGGGTTCCTTGTGCGCGTCATGGCGGCGACCCCAGGGGCGTCAAGAACCCGGCGGAAGTGGCCCGTTGCTCGGGCCCCGGCAGGACGGACGTCATGGCGCCGACCGGCGCGCGGATGGCTCCGCGCTCCCCCGGCGCGCGGTGGTCCGTGCGGTGTGCGACCGCGCGCTGCCGTAGCACGGTGCGCAGTGGAAAGGATCAGCCTCGCAGGTCGCGAGAGGTTCCAGGGAAGGGCACGGCCATGGCGAGCGAGTTCCAGCGGTACAAGCTGACCGGCATGTTCCAGGCGTTCGACGCGGACGGGAACGGCTACCTCGATCAGGAGGACTTCCGGGCGTTGGCGGACCGGTGGGGGCGGCTGCCCCGGGTGGCGGCGGATCCGGAGCTGGCGGCCCGGGTGGAGCGGGTAATGCTCGGCTGGTGGGACGCGCTGTACGAGGCGGCGGACACCAACGGCGACGGGCTGGTGGACATGGACGAGATCCTGGCCATGGTGGACCGGCTGCCCGAAATGCGGGAGGCGGTGACGACGACGGCGGACACCGTCTTCGAGGCGATCGACGAGAACGGCGACGGCCGGATCTCCCGGGAGGAGCACCGCCGCCTGGTGGAGGTGTGGAACGGGCGGCCGACCGACACCACCGGGGTGTTCGAGCTGGTCGACCTGGACGGCGACGGCTTCCTCTCCCGGGCGGAGTTCACCGAGCTGTGGGCGCAGTTCTGGATCAGCGCGGACCCGGCGGATCCGGGCAACCACCTGTGCGGGGCGCTGGCCCCGGCGGCGCGGCAGGGTGCCGCCGGGGTGTGACGCGGTCGCTCAGCGCTTGGAGATCTTGACGTCGCGGATGTTGACGGGCAGCGTCGGGAAGCCGTCGCCGGGGCCGTTCTGGTCGTCCTCGCCGCCGGCGGCGATCTTCTGCAGCACGTCGAGGCCGGAGGTGACCCGGCCGAAGGGGGTGTAGGCCGGGGAGAGCTTGGTGTCCTTCCAGACGATGAAGAACTGGCTGCCGTTGGTGTTCGGCCCGGCGTTGGCCATCGCGACGGTGCCGGCGGGGTAGGTGGCGCCTTCGAGGTTCTCGTCGGGGAAGGAGTAGCCGGGGCCGCCGCTGCCGGTGCCGGTGGGGTCGCCGCACTGCAGGACGTAGAGCCGCTGGGTGGTGAGGCGGTGGCAGTGGGTGCGGTCGAAGTAGTCGCGTTCGGCGAGGAAGCGGAAGGAGTAGGTGGTGCAGGGGGCCTTGTCGGTGAGGGCCTGGAAGGTGATCGCGCCCTGGCTGGTGCGGAGGGTGGCGCTGTAGGGCTTGGCGGCCTTCTTGGCGTCGAAGACCGGGATGCCCTTGAAGTTGTCGGCGGGCACGGCCGCGGTGTAGGTGCACCCGGCGGCCGTGCTCCCGGCCGTGCTTCCGGCGGCGTTCCCGGCCGATGGGGCGGCGGACGCCGTACCGGTGGTGGACAGGGCGAGCGACACCATGGCCAGGACGGTCAGTCCGGCGCTCCAGGTCGTGCGCTTCATTCGACGGCCTCCGCGAGTGGTAGAGGATCGGGCAACGGGCAGGGTTGGCAGGGACCTGCCCACTCTGTGCGCCCTTCGAACCTCGCCGCACCCTCGCCCCACCCTTCCCGCCGGCCCGCCGGGGCCCGCCGGACCCTCGCCGCTCCCCCGTCCCCGCACGCCACGCCCCCTGTCGCGCGGGTCCGCCCGGCGGCTCAGCAGTGGCGCTCCAGGTAGAGCAGGGTGAGCCCCTCCTCGGAGACGAACTCGTACGCCGCGTAGCTGATCCCCTCCTCGCCGGGAGCGGGTGCCGCGGTGGCCTCGGCCCAGGCGGCAGCGCGCTCCCCGGGGGCGAGGTGGTGCAGTTCCCAGGGGCCGCTGATCATCACGTCGGCGTCGCGGACCAGCCGGGCGGCCCGCCGGGGATCGAGACCGGTGCGGCCGCGGCGGCGCCAGTGGTAGCCGTGCGCGTCGGTGAACTCGCGGGAACTGCCGGGCCAGAGCCGTCCCGGGACGGGGGGTTCGGGCGCGGGCGGCAGGCCCGCGACGAAGGCGGCGAAGCCGGGCTGCTTCGGGGGGCGACGGGCCATCCGGGGTCTCTCCTCGGTCTCTCACCCCCGGCTCCGCCCCCTGCCGCCCCTCGGTTCCCGGTGTTTCGGCTCCGGAGCGGGCGGGCACGGGCGGCGCGGCGGATGCGGTCGGGCTGCCGGGACGCAGGGAATGAGCCGGGCGGCTGCGCGCGCACCGCGTTTTCGGCGGGTGCGCCGACGCCCCGTCAGCCCGGCTGGTGCGCCGACGCCTTGTCAGCCGAGCGGGCGTGCCGGCGCCCCGTCGGCCGGGCGGGTGCGCGGGGCCGACGGGGCGTGCGGGGCGTGCGGGGCGTCGGGCGGGGTCAGCTCTCGGGGAGTTGCCGCTTCAGCAGGAAGTTCCACCGGTCGGCGGTGTACTCGTTGACGGGGCCGACCACCTCCCAGCCCTCCTTGCCGAGTTGTTCGAGGTCTCCGACGGTGCGGCCGCCGGGCTGGGCGACGGCCCAGCGGTACTCCCAGCGCGGGGCGACGGTGGTGGTGGCGCCCGGTGCGGGGTCGGCGAGCGCGGCGGCGGTGGTGCCGACGGCGACCACGGCGGTCGCGGCGACGGTGGCGGCCAGCCGCAGGTGGCGCGGGCGGGCGGGCCGCCGCAGGGGTCGGTTCACGGTGCTCCCGTTCCCGGTCACTGGACGATGGTGATCTCGAAGGCGACCTGGGCCCGTTCGCCGACGGCGGCGGTGACCAGGTCGGGACCGGGCGCCCCGACGGCGCTCAGCGCGGGGGCGAGGGCGTACCCGTCGGCGTCGGTGACGGTGTCCGCGTCGTCGCCGCCGTCGGGGAACTTCAGGCCCGGCCCGGGGGTGGAGAAGTGGACGGTGGCGCCCGGCACGGGGTGGCGGTCGCCGTCGACGGCGCGCACCTTGAGCCGGACGGGCACCTGCTGCCCGGCGGGCACCAGCTGCTCGTCGCCGTCGACCGCCCACAGCCGTTGGACCCGCGCACCGGAATCGGCGACGGCGGGATCGGCGACGGCGGCGCGCCCGAGCGGGGCGTGCCCGGGTGAGGAGTGCGCGGGAGAGGGGTGCGCGGGCGAGGAGTGGGCCTGGGTGCCGGTGGCGGTGAGGACGGCGGCCGCGGCGAGGGCGGCGGCCGCGGCGGCGGCCCGGCGGCGGAGGGGGTTCATGCGGCTCCCGGGAGAAGGTCGGTTCAGCACGGGCGGAGTGACTTGAGCGCGTGGTTGTGGGCGTTGCCCGTGGCGGCGGGGGCCATCGCGGTGGTGGTGCCCGCGTAGTCCTTGCCGGGGTACCAGCAGTAGGCGACCGGCGAGTTGTTGACCCAGGCGGAGATGCCCTCGTCCCCGGTGAACCGGGAGCCGTCGGGGAGGTCGAGGCGTTCGGTGTCGGGGAGTTCGGTGCCGGGCAGCAGCGCGACGGCGGCGTAGTCGAAGTGCACGCCGTCGTAGAGGCAGACCCAGCCGACCGGGCAGTCGACGTGCCGGGCGGTGCGGCTGTCGCCGTTGAGGATGTGCACGCCGGGCGGGTTGCTGACGGCGGTGGCCCGGACGGGGGGCGTGGGGGCGGGGCTGGCCTGCGCGGGGACGGCCAGGACGGGGGCGGCGGCGAGCAGCAGGGCGGCCAGGGCGGGGGTAAGCGGGCGCGGGCGCATCGGGCGGGTCCTCACTTGGAGTCGGGGAGTGTCTCGGTCCACACGGCCTTGCCCTTGAGCGGGGCCTCTTCGGTGACCGGGCCGATGCGCTGGTAGCGCTGGGTCCGCTTGTCACAGTCGAGGATCCGCTCGTAGTAGCCGGTGACCTGGACGGATTCGATGCCGACGTAGCGGGTGTAGCCGACGCCGGGGCCGGCGACCAGCCGGATCTCGGTCTCCTTCTCGACCTCGTTGCTCCGGGTGACGGTGAACCCGTAGTTCGCGCCGAACCTGGTCTGCACGCCGGCGGAGAAGACCCCGAAGCTGGCGCCGGCCTCGGTGGTGACCTCGAAACCGAGGTCGACCTGGTGCGAGAAGGTCTTGGTCAGGCTCTCCTTGGTCCGCTCGGTCTGGTCGAGCGGTTCGGGGCCGTTGCGGTTGTCGAGGGTGAACTTGTCGGCGATCTCGCGCTTGAACGCCGGGTCCCCGACGGGCTCGAAGTGCCACTGGCCGTCGCACTCGACGGTGGGTTCCTGTGCGCGGGCGGGTGCGGCGGCCGGCGGGACGGCCAGCGGGGCGGCGGCGAGCAGCAGCGCGGCGAGGGTGCGCAGCGGGCGGGCGGCGGTCAGGAGTTCCACGGCGTCCCCAGGAGTTTGAGGTCGCCGGCCCGGTCGGGGCTGTCGGCGGTCCACCACACCTGGGCGTTGGAGCCCTTCGGGATGGCGAAGTCGGCGTACACCGATTCCTTGGACCTGATCTGCCGCCAGATGACGTCGCTGGTGCCCTTGAGGGTGTCGGCGCACTTCGCGGCGTCCACGGCGGGGGCCCGGCCGCCGTCGCAGTCGTAGACGACGAGGGAGAGGTCGGCGTAGGCGCGCCCGGTGTTGGTGAAGGTGAGGCGTCCGCCGGCGGCGGTCTCGCACCAGGTGACGGTGCCGCCGGTGACGGGGAGGGCGGGGCCGGCGGCGCCGGTGCAGACCGGTTCGGCGTCGCGGGCGGCGGGCGGCATCGCGGGGGTCGCCGGGCCGGGCGCGACGGCGGGGGCCGGGGCGGCGGCGGTCAGCGCGAGGACGCTCGCGAGGACGGCGAGGGCCGCCGGGAGGCGGCGGGGCCGGGGTGTACGGGGCATGGTTCTCCTGATCGGGTCCTGCTGCGGGTGGGACGCCCCTGGGACGGGACGGCCGCCGAAGCACTCGACGGTCACGCTCAGTCATCACCAGGGCGGCGTCCCGCCTATCGCTTCGTTGACGCACTGTCACCCGATCGGCGAGTCCGGGCTCGGCCCCGCCCGGCCCGGCCCGGGAAACCGCTTGTCCCGCGCTCCCCCGGTGCGGCGATACTCCTCACCATGAGCAGGAACGCCGAAGTGATCGTGTTGGCGCACTTCATGGACGAGGTGATGGCGCCGCTGTTGGAACGGGACGGCGAACGCGAGTGGAGCGGCGAGTTCGCCCACCTCGGCGGCACCTTCTACGGGTGGTTCGTCGAGTACGACCACGTCCGCCCGCGGTCGGGCCTGTTCCGGTACCTGGAGTCGCTGCCCTGGCCGCACCCCGAGAGCGTGCAGGTGCTGGCGCACGACGAGGAGGACGACTGCTTCGGGCTGTGGATGATCCAGGACGGCGTGCTGACCGAAGTCCCGCTGCCCAACCACCGGCGGCTGTACCCGCCGTGCCCGTCGGGCGAGGCGTGCCCGCCGAGCCCTGGCCTGCTGTGGCGGACCGCGACCCCAGTGCCCGACGGGTACCACACCTCGCCGCAGGACCCGCGCCGTCCCTGGTGAGGGCCTGGGAAGCTGCTGTCTTTCCGGGCGTGAGGGGCGTGCTTCCACCGATCAGGCACGGGATCGGCGGTCTCGGGAAGCGGCGGGGTGTGGAACCGCGGGGTGTGGAAGCGCGGGGTGTGGAAGCGCGACAACAGGGCCTCCTGGACAGCTCGTCGGCACAACCACCCTTCGGGCTGCCACGAGGCCCTGTTCCCGTGCACGGCAGGCGCCGCAGTCACCCGGTCGAGAGTCCGGTTCGACCGACGGTCCTCAAGGTCGGAACAACGGCCTTTCAAGGCGCAGGCATGTAATCCGGGGGGAGGCCGACTCCCGTGCCGGCGTGCAGCCGGGCCATGTCCTGGCGGTCCTTGTCCGTGGCTTCGTAGCCGAGGTGGCACTGCACCTGCGTTGCCGCGTCGACGCACGGGACCTGGCGCCCGCCGATGGTCCCGGTTGCCGGCGCTGGGTAGTGGAACCGTTCGCCGCCCGGGAGAAGCTGCTGTCCGCCTTCCCGGGAGGAGCCGGCGATGGGGTGCAGGTCGATCTCCCGGCCTGCACTGTCCGCGACGGCCAGCGCGGTGGGAAGCCGGTCCCGCAGGACCTTCGTGAACCCGGCTTCGACCAGCGCGTCCCGCACTACGCCGAGCTGGTCCGACAGAACGACCAGGTCGAGATCCGAATGGATCCGGGTGGTCTTCCCGATCAGGGCATCCACGCCCCAGCCGCCGTCCACCCACGCCACAGCCCCTGCGCCCTCGAGCAGGTCCAGCACTTCGAGTACATCGGATTCGTTCAGCACCGGGGCACTCTGGCAGCGCAGACGATCCGCCGCCACCGAGATACCCGGCGGTTCGGCACAGCCGGCCACCGGCTACTGCCCGGCTCCGACCAGCGCGCGTCCCGGCTCACCCGTTCGACCGGCAACCACCTCGAGCGGTACGGCAGCGGCTTCTAACGCCGCGTCAGGCGGCCGAGGGCGCTCCGGTGGTGGGCGCTGACCTCCGGGAGGGCGTCGAGCGGCACCCAGCGGTGGGCGTCGTGCTCGGTGAGCGTGACGGGGGTGCCGTCGGGGACGGTGGTGGTGTAGACGAACTGGCGGGCCCGGACTCCGCTGCGGCCGGTGAAGTCGGCGGCGTGCAGGTAGTCCAGGCGGAGGCCGGTGAGGCCGGTCTCCTCGGCGAGCTCGCGGGCCGCGCCGGCCCGCGGCGCCTCCCCGGGGTCGAGCGAGCCGCCGGGGATCTCCCACCAGCCGCCGAGGTAGTCGTCCGGCATCCGCCGGACCAGCAGGACGCGCCCGCTGCCGTCGAGGACGACCACCCCGCCCAGCAGCGCCTCGATGCCGTCGGCCCGCGCCTGCCGGACCAGCTCGCCGTGCTCCGCCTCCATGCGCCCGCTCCCCCGTCCGTCCGCCCGTTCCCCGGATGCTACCGACCCGCGCCGACAGGCCCTCGGCCGTGCCCGCCCGCCCATCCGGCCGTCCGCCCATCCGTCCGCCCGCCCGGCCGCCCGTCGCGGCGGAGGTGGGCGGGCACGGCGAGGACGCGGCGGTGGCCGCCGGTGGGACGGCGGGGGCGGTCGGGCTCGGCAAAGGTGTCGCCGATGCGCTGGTGGACGGCGTTGTCGGTGGCCTCGACCGTCAGCCGGCCGCCGGGGGCCGTGGTGGGTTTTCCGGAGCGCTGTGCGACCCTGGCGTCCGTGTTCGCGTACTGGCCCGCCGTCCGACGGCCGCACCCGCTCGACCTGCTGGCCGGCGGTCTGCTCGCCCTCGGCCTCCTCTTCCTCGCCACCGGACTGCTCCCGGCGGACTCCGCAGGGGCGGCCGGGCAGCGGATCGCTCCGCTGCTCGCCTTCCTGGCCTCGGTGATCGTGCTGGCCGAGCTGACCAGTGCCGCGGAGGTGTTCGACGTGCTCGCGGCCCGGGTGGCGCGGGCGGGCCGGGGCAGCTACCCGGTGCTGTTCCTGCTGTGCGTGGGATTCGCGGCGCTCACCACGGCCGTCCTCAACCTGGACACCACGGCGGTGCTGCTGACCCCCGTGATGCTGGCGCTCGCCTCCCGGGTGGGGATCGCGCCGCTCCCGCTGGCGATGACCACGGTCTGGCTGGCCAACACGGCGAGCCTGCTGCTGCCGGTCTCCAACCTGACCAACCTGCTGGCCGCCGACCGGGTGGCGCTCTCCAGCGCCGGGCTGGCCCGGGAGATGTGGGCGCCGCAGCTGACCGCGCTGCTCGCCACCATGGCCTGCCTGTGGGGGTTCTACTGGCGGCGCGGCCGGCGCGGCGCGGACCGCTACCTGCCGCCGGCCGTCCAGCGGCCGAAGGACCGGGTGCTGTTCCGGGTCTGCGCGCTGGCCTGCGCGGGGTTCCTGGTCTGCAGTCTGGTGGCCGCCGTCCCGCTGTGGGCGGCCTCGGGCGCGGCCGCCGCGGTGGCCGTCGCGGCCCACGCCGTCCGCCGCCCGGAGGCGCTGCGCGCCTCGCTGGTGCCCTGGCGGCTGCTGGTGATGGTGCCCGGGATGTTCCTGGTGGTGCAGACCGTGGACGCGCACGGCCTGCACCGGCTGCTCGCCTCCGCGATCGGCTCCGACGGCGGGACGCTGGGCCTGTTCCGGGCCTCGGCGGTCGGCGCGGGCCTGTCGAACCTGCTCAACAACCTGCCGGTCTACCTCGCCGGTGAGGGCGCCGTCCCGCCCGGCAACCACCAGCAGCTCCTCGCCCTGCTGATCGGCACCAACACCGGCCCGCTGATCGCCCCCTGGGCCTCGCTGGCCACCCTGCTCTGGTACGAGCGCTGCCGTTCCGCGGGCCTGCGGGTGCCGCTGCGCAGCGTGGCGGGCACCGGGGCCGTCCTCGCCGTCGGCGCCGTGACCCTGGCCACGGCGGCCCTCGCCCTGACGGGCAGCGCCTGAGCGCGGTCGGGCCGTCCTGCGGCGACTCGTCCCGGGCCTCGGTGTCGGCGAGGCCGGTCTCCGTGGCGGCCGGGTCGTCGAGGCCGTCGAGGCCGTCGAGGTCGTCGAGGTCGTCGAGGTTCGTCCGGCGCCGGAGGTGCACCGGGGCGCGGCAGGGGATGTCCGGCTCGGGGTGGGAGGGGGCTCTGTCGAAGGCGCGGTCCGGTTCCGCGTCCTCGGTGCCGGTCAGCACGGTGGTGCCGGCCACGGCGTTCCGGGCATCGCCGACGGCATTCGTATCGGGCTCGCGGGCCACCGCGGCGCGGTCCGGGCCCGTGCCGTTCCCGGCCTGGGCGGCCCGCCCGCCTGGCGCGTCGGGGCGGGCAGCCGCTTCCGGGCGCGCGGCGGGTCGGCAGCGTCGGAGCCCGGCACCCCCTCCGAACCTCCCTCCCCCTTCTCCCTCCCGGCTCCGCGCGTACGCCTCCGGTTCGTCCCGACCGCGACCGCCCTGCTGCCGTCCTGGTTGATCACCCGCCCGCACTGACCGCCCGCACTGACCGCCCGCACTGACCGGCCTGCCGCCGCGGCTTGTAGGCTCGCGGTGAACAGCTCTGATTTCTTGAAGGGGGAGCCCAGTGCGCGCCTGTCGGTGGATAACTGTGGTCGCTGGAGTCGTCGCGCTGAGCAGCCCGACGCTCGCGTACGCCCGCGGCGGGGGCGGCAGCCACGGGTTCAGTGGCGGGGGCAGCCACGGCAGCGGGGGCAGCCACGGGTCGTCCGGCCACGGGTTCGGCTTCGGCCACGGGTTCGGCTTCGGTTACGGGGCCGGCGGGGGCGGCGGGCTGCTCGCCCTGCTGATCATCGTGGCGATCGTCCTGCTGTTCCTGTGGCTCAGGTCCCGGCGCCGGAAGGCGGGCGAGGCCGCCGGTCTGAACACGGTGTCGGACCGCACGGCGCACCGCGCGGACGAGCAGGCGCGCGAGCGCGCCCTCCAGGTCGGGGCCCGGGTCGACGCCCTCGCCGAGACCGACGCGAGCTTCGACCGGGCCGCCCTGGAGAGCCGGGCCGTCTGGCTGTACACGACCGCCCAGCTGGCCTGGACCCGCAACGACCACGCCGTGCTGCAGCAGATCCTGTCCCCGGTGCTGTACGGCAAGTGGGCCGAGGAGCTGCGCGACTACGAGTCGCGCGGCGAGGTCAACGTCGTGGAGGTGCTCTCCGGCCCGGTGGTCGAGCTGGTCGACATCGCGAACCGCACGGGCGAGGTGAACGACACCGTCACCTTCCGGATCACCGCGACGCTCAACGACTACGTGCGCCGCAGCCAGGGCACGGACTCCGTGCGCAAGGACGGCTCGACCCGCCCGGTCGAGTACTGGACGCTGCGCAAGAACGAGGCCGGGGAGTGGATCGTCTCCTCGATCGAGCAGGCGGCCGAGGGCGCGCACCACCTGACCAACGCCATCGAGACGGACGGCTGGGACCAGAAGGAGGTCGCCCGCGCGGCGGTGCTGGAGGTGGCCGGGCGGACGGCGGTCAGGGGCGCGGGCGACATCCTGTCGCTGACCAACATCTCGTGGAGCGCGGACGCCGACGCCGCCGTCGGCGACCTGAGCGTGCTCGACGGCCGGTTCGACCGGGCGGTCCTGGAGGTCGCCGTCGAGCGGTTCCTCGAGGAGTGGGTCATGAACGACGGCAGCCTGGACTTCACCTCCGTGCGCACGGCCAACCGGACCGTCATGCGCGAGGCCGTCATCAAGTCGGTCACGGTGCGCTCGCTGGTCTCGCGCGAGCCGATCGTCTTCCGCGTCGCGGTCGACGCGGAGGGCGTCTACTACGAGGTCGACCGGCGCACCGAGCAGGTGCTCCGCGGCGACGCCCGCCGGCGCGGTCCGATCGCCCTCTCCTTCGACCTCCGGATGGACGACGCGTCGGCCGACACCTGGACCGTGGTCGCCACCAACGCGGGGTAGCCGGGGGCCGGGCGGCGGCCGCGGCCGCCGCACCCCCTAGGCTCGGCCCGTGAACGCCTTCGACGACCTCGTCCGCCTCGTCCCCCCGCCCCCGCGACCGCGGTGGGCGCAGGGGGACTGGGGCGCGGTGGCGGCGGAACTCGGCCTGGATCTGCCCGCCGACTTCAAGCGGCTGGTCGGGGCGTACGGGGCCCACCGGTTCGCCGACTTCCTGACGCCGCTCACGCCCTTCGGCGGGCCGGACCTGCTGGTCGGCCCGGCGAAGCGGCTGCTGGAGCAGGAGCGCGGCTTCCGGGCGAAGCACCCGGACGCCTGCCCGTACCCCTTCTACCCGGAGCCGGGCGGCCTGCTGCCGTGGGCGGGGACCGACAACGGGGACCGCGTGTGCTGGCTCACCGCCGGGCCGCCGGACGGGTGGACGGTGGTCTGCTGGAACCCGCGGGGCTGGTACTACGACGCGCACCCGGTGGGCGCCGTCGAGTTCCTGGCCGGCTGGCTGTCGGGGCGGATCAGCACCAGCGTCTTCCCCGACGCCGCCGAGTTCACGGAGGAGGACGAGGAGGACGAGTGGGACGAGGAGGACGAGGAGGACGAGGAGGAGTGACCCGGACGCCCTGGTCCTCCGGGTCGACCGGGGGGCCGGGGACCGGGGGGACCAGGGGCGTCCGCGCGGGCGCTACTCGGTGGTGGTGAACTCGGCCATCATCGCCATGTCCTCGTGCTCCAGGTTGTGGCAGTGCAGCAGGAAGCGTCCGGCGTAGTCGGTGAACCGGACGGCGACCTCGACGCCCTGGGCGGGCAGCACGTCGACGGTGTCCTTCCATCCGGCGTCGTTGGCGCCGGGTCCGCCGCCGGCCCGGCCGAGCACCTGGAACGGGTCGAGGTGCAGGTGGACGGGGTGGTGGAAGTCGGTGACGAAGCGCCAGACCTCGATCTGGCCGAGCCGGGGCGCGGCGAGCGAGCGGCCGGGCCGGTACTCCTCGCCGTTGATGGTCCAGTGCTGCTTGCCCTTCTGGAACACGAAGGTGCGGGTGTTGACGGCCTTGGCGGGGTCGAGCCGCTCGACGGTGGAGAGCTTCTCCGGGAGGCGGAAGCCGTCGCCGGCCGCGGAGCCGACCTCGAAGGCCATCACCTCCCCGATGGAGCCGTCGCCGAGCCGGTTCAGCAGCCGCACCCGCGTCCCGGCGGGGTAGCGGGAGAAGTCGACCAGCACGTCGCAGCGTTCGGCGGGTGCGAGGTCGACGCGGTCGTGCCGCAGCGGGCGCTCCAGCAGCCCGCCGTCGGAGCCGATCTGCACCAGCGCCCCGCCGCCGGACGGCTGCGGGTCCAGGGCCAGGCGCAGCCGCCGGGCGTTGGAGGCGTTGAGTAGTCGCAGCCGGTACCAGGCCCGGTCGACCCGGGCCAGCGGCCAGGGCGCGCCGTTGACCAGCATCACGTCGCCCAGCACGCCGTTCATGTAGGCGTCCCGGACGCCGGGGGCGCCGCCGGGGAGTTCGGGGTAGGCGAAGGAGCCGTCGGCGGCGAACGAGCGGTCGGCGATCATCAGCGGCAGTTCGCGCGGGCCCCGCGGCAGTCCGAGCGCGGTCTCCTCCTCGTCCCGGACCAGGTGGAAGCCGGCCAGGCCGCGGTAGACCTGCGGGCCGGTGAAGCCCATGGTGTGGTCGTGGTACCAGAGCGTGGCGGCGCGCTGCGCCATCGGGTAGGTGTACGCGCGCTGCGCCAGGACGGTGGCGCCCTCCATGCCCTCCATGCCCGGCATGTCCCCCATGCCGGCCATGTCGTGGTGCGCGGTGCCGACCAGGTCGAGCGGGTAGCCGTCGCTGTCGTGCGGGGTGTGGCCGCCGTGCAGGTGGACGGCGGTCGGGCGGGGCAGCTCGCTGCGGTGGGTGATGACGGTGCGCCGGCCGCTGCGGGACTCGACGGTCGGGCCGGGGAAGGTGCCCTGGTAGCCCCACACCTCGGTGTCGTGTCCGGGCAGCAGCCGGGCGGTGGCGCGGCGCGCGGTGATCTCGTAGTAGTCGGCGCCGGCGTCGCTGCGGACCGGCTCCAGCACGGCGGGGACGGGCAGTTCGGCGGTGTAGCGGGCGGGCAGCGGCAGGGCGCTGCGCAGCAGTCTGCCGGGTTCGCCGCCGGGCAGCAGCCGGTTCATCAGCGGCGGGAGGCCGGCGGCCGCGCCCAGTCCGAGGGCGGTGACGCCTCCGGCGCGCAGCAGTTGGCGTCTGGTCAGCCGGCCGCTCACTCGGCACCGGCCTCGGCGGTGGCGGCCGCGGTCGTGCTTCCGGCCTCGGCCTCGGCGGTGGCGGCCGCGGTCCTGGTTCCGGCCTTGGTCTTGAACGCCTCCACGGCGAACTTCTCCGCCATCACGAACACGCCCACGCCGAGCGGGACGTGCAGCAGCAGGATCCGCTCGTCGCCGAAGACGTACTGCACGTTGCACAGCAGGGTGAGCACTCCGTACTGGACGGCGGGGCCGGCCGGGCCGCGCGAGAGGCGCCACACCAGCAGGCCGGCCAGGAAGGCCAGGAAGGCGGTGGTCAGCAGCACCATCGCGGTCTGCTTGTGGGCGTCCAGCAGTGCGTAGTGGCCCTGCAGGAAGCCGCCGGCCAGGAACGGCATGACCAGGGCCAGCAGGGCGGTGAGGCCGGCCGTCACCCGGAGGGCGATCAGCGGCCAGCGGGGTGGTTCGCGGTACTCGGACATGGCATCCCCCATGGTCGAAACGGTGTTCGATCATACTGTTTGGAGACCACCAAGTCTGTTTATTTTTCAAGTAGTTTGAGCGGGCGTCAGCCCTCAGGAGCGTCCCACCGCCCACGGGGCACGGAAACGGCCGACGGCCGGGCGCCGCGCGGGGGCGGATCCGAGTGCGCGAGCGCTCGAGTCCCGCTCGAGTCCCGCTCGAGCACCACGCCCCGCCCCGACCGCCGAGCGGCCTGGCGGGCGG
>NZ_JBHUWH010000069.1:0-24406 GCF_042670125.1 Kitasatospora sp. NPDC057198
GCCACCCGCCGCGACTACCTGCCGGCCCGCCGGGGCGAAGCCTCCCGGACCGCGCCGGGCAGCGGCCGCAGGCCGACGCCGTTCAGCGCCTGCTGGTAGGCGCGCATCGCCTCGTCCGGCCGGTCGAGCCGCTGCCAGAGGTCGCCGACCCGCCGCCAGACCCCCGCCGAACCGCGGTCGGCCTCCAGCTCCCCGAGCCCGTGCTCGGCGGCGCGCAGCTCGGCCTCGCCGCCGCGCGGGTCCCCGCCGAGGAAGCGGGCCTCGGCCAACAGCACCCGGGCCTTGGCGGCCTCGAGCCACGGCTCGACCCGCACCAGTTCGAGCGCCCGGCCGGCGTGCTCCACCGCGGCGTCGAACTCACCGGACCGGATGGCCAGTTGGGCCAGGCCGGTCTCGCCGAAGACCCGCTCGGCACCGGTACCGGCCTCCAGCAGTCCGTGCTGGGACTCGTTCAGCAGGGTACGGGCCCGCGCCAGGTCGGGCGGCTCCGTCTCGAGGACGATCCTGCCGTACACGCCCTTGAGCAGGGCGAGGTGCCGGACGTTGTCGGTCTCGGCCATCAGCATCAGCGCCCGCTCGGCGAGGCCGAGCGCCTCGTCCAGCCGTCCGCGCGACTTGGCGATCAGTGCGGCGTTCCAGTAGACCGCGCCGCGGGCGACCCGCGAGCCGGTCCGTTCGGCGGCCTCCAGCAGCCGGGTGGCGATCAGGTGGGCCCGGCTCAGGTCGCCGCGCTCCCGGTAGCAGCCGATCAGGGTGGAGCCGAGCTGGATGTGGTCGTCGGTGACGTCCAGCCCGAGCTCGTCGAGTTCGCGCATCGCCCGCTCGCCCGTCTCGACGCTCATGAGGTGGTCGCCGGAGTCCCGGTAGCAGCGGCACAGCGCCACCGCGACCTGCGCCCACTGGGCCGAGCCGGCCACCGTGGCCGGGTCCTCCAGGAGTTCGGTCAGCGGCGGGATGGCGTCCTCCCGCCGGCCCAGCTTCTCGAACGCCAGCGCCTGGCCGAGCCGGGCCCGGCGGACCGTCGCGCCGTCGAGCAGCTGCGCCGAGGCGAGCACCTCGCCGAAGGACCGCAGCGCCTCCTCGTCGGCGCCGTTGCGCAGCGCCATGTCGCCGAAGGCCGCCTTGAGTTCGAGCTCCCGGACGGTGGCGTCGTCGCGCCCGGTGCGCAGGTGCTCCACCGAGCAGCCGACCCGCTCGGCGAGGCTCTTCAGCACGGCCTCGGACGGGACCCGCTTGCCGGTCTCGATCAGGGACACGTAGCTGACCGAGACGTCCTCGGAGGCGAGGTCCTGCTGGCTGAGCCCGCGCCCGAGCCGCAGCTCGCGCAGGCGCTGACCGATCCCGTCCGCCCCACCCTGTGGCCGGTCCACGTCGTCCACCTCCGAGGCGCCGTTCGACACCCATTTCTACAGGACCGTTCCACGGCCGCCAAGAAGCCGCCGACGTCCCGCCCGCTCCACCGGCCCCGGCCCCGACCCCGGCCACCTTTTGAACAACTCGTTCACAACGAATCCTTGACCACTTGGCGTTCAGGGAGCATCCTGGGGCCATGACCGACACCCCTCCCCCGCCGCCCCCGGACGCCGACCCGTTCGCCCCGCCCGATCCCGCCGCCGCCCGCGCCCGGCGGGTGTACGCCTCGCTGTTCCGGATCGCCGAGCGGCACGCCGCCACCGACGGGCAGCGCCGACGGCAGACCAACCCGGCGATGCCCGCCCCGCACGAGGCGGTGCGGCTGGTGGCGTTCCTGCTCAGCGGGGCGGCCCTGGCCGAGGACGGCGAGCCGGAGGTCGACCGGGACGACGTGCTGGCCGCGCTGACCCTGCTGCCGCTGGTGCGGGCCGAACTCGACGAACTGGAGGCCGGGTTGCTCACCATGGCCCGCGGCCGCGGGATGACCTGGCAGGACATCGCCTTCGGGCTCGGGCTGGGGACGCCGCAGGCGGCCCGCCAGCGGCACGAGCGGCTCACCGACCGGACGGCACCCGCCGACCCCTCCTGACGCTCCCGGCCCCTCCTCCAGGTCCCGGGCCCCTCCCGCCGACTCCGACCCCTCCCGCCGGCCCCGGAACGCCCGAAAGCCCCGGAACGCCCGAAGGCCCCCACCCGGTGGAGGGTGGGGGCCTTCGTCAACTGCCTGCTGTACTCCGCCCGGTGGCGGGGCCGGCTGAGCACCACGGAGGTCGTGGTCCGGCGGCGCTGCCGGGCGGAGGGCCTCCGACTCGTACCCGACCTGTGTCGGGTCTGGTCGCTTGCTCGCTCGCGACGTACTCGCTCGCGCGCGACTTACTTGCTCGCGGCGAGTTCCTTCTCCGGCGCGGCTGCGGCGGCGGGCTTCGGCGCGGGGGCGGTCGCCTCCTGGAAGGCGTCGAAGGGCTTCTCCATCTCGGAGAGGCCGACCGTCTCGCGCTTGAGGAACATCGCCAGGGTCCAGTCGGTGAAGACCCGGATCTTGCGGTTCATGGTCGGGACCATCGCGCCGTGGTAGCCGCGGTGGAACCACCAGGCCAGGCGGCCCTTCAGCTTGACCTTGCCGAAGAGGATCGCCACGCCCTTGTGCAGGCCGAGGCCGGCCACCGCGCCGAGGTTCTTGTGCTTGTACTCGGCCTGCGGGAAGCCGCGCATGCCCGCGATGACGTTGTCACCGAGGACGGCGGCCTGCCGGACGGCGTGCTGCGCGTTCGGCGGGCACCAGGCGCCCTCACCGGCGGCCAGGTCGGGGACCTGGGCGTTGTCGCCGGCCGCCCACACGTAGTCGAAGCCCTGCACCTGGAGGGTCGCCGCGGTGTCCACGTGGCCGCGCGGGCCGAGCGGGAGGCCGAAGCGGTTGACCACCGGGTTGGGCTTGACGCCCGCGGTCCACACGATGGTGGAGGCGTCGAACTCCATGCCGTTCTTCAGCACCACGTGCTGGTCGACGCAGGAGTCCATCGAGGTCTCGATGTAGACCTCGATGTCGCGCTCCTCCAGGCGGCCCTTGGTCCACAGACCGAGGTCCGGGCCCATCTCGGGGAGGATGCGGTTGGCCGCCTCCACCACCACGAAGCGCATGTCGTCGCGGCTGACGGTCTTGTAGATCTTGGCGGCGTCGCGCGCCATGTCCTCGATCTCGGCGACGGTCTCGATGCCGGCGAAGCCACCGCCGATGACCACGAAGGTCAGGGCCTTGCGCCGGACGTCCTCGTCCGTGGTGGACTCGGCCTTGTCGAGCTGCGCCATGACGTGGTTGCGGAGGCTGATCGCCTCCTCGACCGTCTTCATGCCGATGCCGTGCTCCGCCAGACCCGGGATCGGGAAGGTGCGGGACACCGAGCCGGTCGCCACGACCAGGTACTCGAAGGGCAGTTCGTAGGAGTCGCCCGCCGCGGGCTGGATGGTGGCGACCTTGCGGGCGTGGTCCACCTCGGTCACGTGACCGGTGAGCACCTCCGCCTTCTTGAGGGCGCTGCGCAGCGGCGCGACGAGGTTGCGAGGCGCGACGTTGCCGCCGGCCGCCTCGGGAAGGAAGGGCAGGTACGTCATGTACGACCGCGGGTCGACGACCGTGACGGTCGCTTCGCCGTAGCGCATCTTCTTGAGGATGCGCATCGCGGCATACAGGCCGACGTAACCACCGCCGACAATGAGGATGCGAGGACGCTCCGTGGTGCTCATATCCGAAAGTATCCACCCCCGCCTGATGGGCCGTTCGTGAGGCCCGTCACAAGCTCCTGGACACCGGGTGCTACACTGCGCGCCCGCACTTTCGGCCCGGTCGGCCCTCCTCACCCCCGCCGGCCGTCCGCGGTGAGCGTTCCGGCCCGCGGTGCCGCGCTGAGCAGCAACGATCCCGGTACCGCCCGGGTTCCCGAGCGGGGTTTCGATTTCTCCGGGATGAACCACAGGTTGCCTGCGATCCCACGAGCGACCCGCCGACAGTGCCTTCGGTCCCACATTTCGGTCGCCGGGGTGGCTCGTAGTGGGTCGAAAGGCTGGATTGCCATGTGAAGAAATTCACGAAGGTTCTCGCCGCGACACGCCGGGAGGCCCCCGGAGGGGCCCGCGGGGGTCTCCCGCGCACCCTCCGGGGGCCTCCCGGCAGTCGGTGGATCAGGCGATCGACCAGGCGATCCCGTCCAGGATGTCGTGCTCGGAGACCAGCAGTTCGGCGGCCCCGGTGCGCTCCATGACCTCCAGCAGCACCAGCGCGCCGGCGGCGATCACGTCCACCCGGCCGGGGTGCATGACCGGGACGGCGGCCCGCTCGGCGTGCGAGGAGTGCAGCAGCCACTGGGCGGTCTCCCGCACCCGCTCGACGCCGACCACCGCGTGGTGGATCCGCTCGGAGTCGTAGCCGGGCAGTTCCAGGGCGATCCCGGCGACGGTGGTGACCGTCCCGGCCAGGCCGATCAGGGTGGCGCCGGAGTCCAGCGGCACCGCCCCGGCGACGGTGTCCAGCGCGGCCCGGATGTCGGCCCGCGCGGCCTCGATCTGCGCCTCGGTGGGCTGCCCCCCCGCGAAGTGACGCTCCGTCATCCGCACGCAGCCGATGTCCATCGAGTACGCGGCCCGCACGTCCCGCTCGCCGAGCACGAACTCGGTGGAGCCGCCGCCCAGGTCGAACACCAGGTACGGCGGCCGGTGCGGGCCGCCGAGCAGTTCGCGGGTGGCGCCGGTGAAGGACAGCCGGGCCTCCTCGTCGCCGCTGACCACGCTCGGCGTGACGCCCAGGATCTCCTTGACCCCGGCGGCGAACTCGGCGGCGTTCTCGGCGTCCCGGGAGGCCGAGGTGGCGACCATCCGGATCCGCTCCGGGGCGACCCCGTGCGCGGCGATCACCTCCGCGTACTCGCGGCAGGCCGCGAAGGTGCGGGCCAGCGCCTCGGGGTGCAGCCGCCCGGTGCGGTCCACGTCCTGGCCGAGCCGGACGATCAGCATCCGCCGGTCGAGGTCGGTGATGTCCCCGGTGGCCGGGTCGAGGTCGGCGATCAGCAGGCGGATCGAGTTGGTGCCGCAGTCGATCGCGGCGACCCGGGTGGCGGTCACTGCCCGTCCTCCTGCCCGGCGGCGTCGGCTTCGGCGTCGGCTTCGGCGGATTCGGCGTCGGCGGCGGCCTTGCGGGCGGCCCGCTCGGCGCTCAGCGCCTCCTTGGCGGCGATCACCGCGTCGTGGTCCTTGGCCTTGGCCCGGTTGCGGGCGACCCGCTCGCCGGCCGCCTCGACCTCGGCGTCACTGACGCACGGACCCTTGGCCCACCACTGCTCCAGCATCCCGATCGCCTCGTCGCCGAGCGGGTTGACGCCCTCCCCGGCGGCCAGCGAGTGCCCGACCAGCACGTGCAGGCACTTGACCCGGTCGGGCATGCCGCCGGCGCTGGGGAAGCCCTCCAGCACCTCGACGGCGTCCCGGCGGGCGATGTAGTCCTCGTGCGCCTTCTGGTAGGCGGCGGCGAGCTCCGGGTCCTCGGCGAGCCGGGCGGTCTGCTCCTTCATCACGCCGTCCGCCTCCAGGGTGCCGATCAGCGAGGCGGCCCGGGGGCAGGTCAGGTAGTAGAACGTCGGGAACGGTGTGCCGTCGGGCAGCCGGGGCGCGGTCTCCACCACGTCCGGGTTGCCGCAGGGGCAGCGGTGGGCGACACCGCGCAGCCCGCGCGGCACCCGGCCGAGCTGGGCGGCGATGGCGGCGACGTCGCGCTCGGCGACCTCGGGGGCGTCGGACGCGGGAGGGTTCTGGTTGCTCATCGGGAGTCTGTTCGTCAGAGGGGGCGGGGGTCGTTGGGGCGTCAGGGCACCGGTTGCGGCGCGGGCGCCGCGGCGTCGGCGGCGTCCACCGAGTCCCAGAGGGTGGCGTACCAGGGCTTGAGCGCCTTCGGGCGGCCGGTCGCGCCGTCGGCCGAGGGGGTCTTCGCACCGGGCGGGGGCGGCGGGGCGACCGAGACGAACGGGGTCTCGCCGGGCAGCGCGTAGTGCAGCCGCTCACGGGCCTGGGCCTTGACGTACTCCGGGTCCTGCCAGCGGGCCCTCTCCCGGCGCAGTTCGTCGACCTGCCGGCGGGCGTGCTCGGCCTTGGCCCGCTGGTCGGCGATCTCGCCGCGCTGGGCGATGTACTGGCGGGCCGGGTAGGCGAGTATCGCCACCAGCGAGCACAGCACGAGCACCAGCACGGTGGCCCGGCTGGTGAAGCGCGGTCGCGCCGCCAAACCGGGAATCCTCCACTTGGCCATCTGCTCGCCCCTCCTGCGCATGCCGGTGCCCCGGCCCCACCCTACGCGGTGGGAGCCGGGGCACCGGTCACATCGAGCTCAGTACATTCAGCCCTTGCTGTGCTTACTTGTCCGCGGAGCGGAACCGCGGGAACGCGGAACGGCCCGCGTACTCGGCGGCGTCGTCGAGGATCTCCTCGATGCGCAGCAGCTGGTTGTACTTGGCGACGCGCTCGGAGCGGGCCGGGGCGCCGGTCTTGATCTGGCCGCAGTTGGTGGCGACGGCGAGGTCGGCGATGGTGACGTCCTCGGTCTCGCCGGAGCGGTGCGACATCATGCAGCGGTAGCCGTTGCGCTGGGCCAGCTCGACGGCGTCCAGGGTCTCGGTGAGCGAGCCGATCTGGTTGACCTTGACCAGCAGGGCGTTGGCGGTGCCGGTCTCGATGCCCTTGCGCAGGCGCTCCGGGTTGGTGACGAACAGGTCGTCGCCGACCAGCTGGACCTTGTCGCCGAGCGCGTCGGTGATGGTCTTCCAGCCGTCCCAGTCCGACTCGTCCAGCGGGTCCTCGATGGAGACCAGCGGGTAGTCGGCGACCAGCTCGGCGTAGTACGCGGTCAGGTCGGCGGAGGAGAGCGCCTTGCCCTCGAACTGGTAGGCGCCGTCCTTGTAGAACTCGGAGGCGGCGACGTCCAGGGCGAGCGCGACGTCCTTGCCCGGGGTGTAGCCGGCCTTCTTGATGGCCTCGGTGATGAGGTCCAGGGCCTCGCGGTTGGAGTCCAGGTTCGGGGCGAAGCCGCCCTCGTCGCCCAGGCCGGTGGAGAGCCCGCGCTCCTTCAGCACGCCCTTGAGGGTGTGGTAGACCTCGACGCCCCAGCGGACGGCCTCGGAGAAGGACTCCGCGCCGATCGGGGCGATCATGAACTCCTGGATGTCGACGTTGGAGTCCGCGTGCGAGCCGCCGTTGAGGATGTTCATCATCGGGACGGGCAGCACGTGGGCGTTCGGGCCGCCCAGGTAGCGGAACAGCGGCAGGTCGCTGGCCTCGGAGGCGGCGTGCGCCACGGCGAGGGAGACGCCCAGGATGGCGTTGGCGCCGAGCGAGGACTTGTCCGGGGTGGCGTCCAGGTCGAGCATGGCCTGGTCGATGAGGCGCTGCTCGGTGGCGTCGTAGCCGACCAGCTCGGGGCCGATCTGCTCGATCACGGCGAGGACGGCCTTCTCGACGCCCTTGCCGAAGTAGCGGCTCTTGTCGCCGTCACGGAGCTCCAGGGCCTCGAAGGCACCGGTGGAGGCGCCCGACGGGACGGCCGCGCGACCGGTGCTGCCGTCGTCGAGACCGACCTCGACCTCGACCGTGGGGTTGCCGCGGGAGTCGAGGATCTCACGGGCTACGACGACATCAATGGACGGCACGAGGCA
This sequence comes from Kitasatospora sp. NPDC057198, assembly GCF_042670125.1. Classification (NCBI taxonomy): domain Bacteria; kingdom Bacillati; phylum Actinomycetota; class Actinomycetes; order Kitasatosporales; family Streptomycetaceae; genus Kitasatospora; species Kitasatospora sp. NPDC057198. Next base: position 7,602 of record NZ_JBHUWH010000069.1, read on the forward strand.
TCTCCTAGCGGAAGCGGATGTGTGGTCGTTACGACCAGAGCCTAGCCGCACAGCGCCCTGCGGCCACGCCCGGCCGGGTCCCGTCTCACGGTGTGGCCCGGCTACTCACCGGTAGTTCACCTGTTTGACGGCCGCTCCGCCGCCCCCGGCGGCGCGAACTGCTGGGCGCACGCCGGGAGCGGACGGACGGTCAGGGGACGCGGCCCTCGTCAGGGCTGCGGCGGGGCCTCGTCAGGCCGCCGGGCCGGCGCGTCCCACATGCCGGGACCGGTGCGGGGCCGGTGTCAGAGGGAGAGCACCTGGCCGGGCAGGATCAGGTCGGGGTCGGCGCCGATCAGCTCGTGGTTGGCCCGGTAGATCCGCTCCCAGCCGCCGGACACGTTCTGCGCGGCGGCGATGCCGGAGAGCGTGTCGCCGTCCTGGACGGTGTAGCCGCCGGCGGGCGCGGTCTGCGGGGCGCCGTCCTGCGGGGCGGCCTGGGGCTGGGCGGGGGCAGCGGGCCCGGCCGGCTTCTTCGACGGCGGGCTCTTCGGCTGCTGGGGCGCGGTCGGGCGCTCCTGGGAGCGCGAGGCGGTGTCCTCGGAGGTGTCGGCGGGCGCGCCGCCCTTGGCGAGTCCGGCCCGCTTGGAGCAGACCGGCCAGGCGCCGGGGCCCTGGGAGGCGAGCACCCGCTCGGCCACCGCGATCTGCTGGGCGCGGCTGGCCTGGTCGGCGCGGGCCGCGTACTGGCCGCCGCCGAAGGCGCGCCAGGTGGAGGAGGTGAACTGCAGGCCGCCGTAGAAACCGTTTCCGGTGTTGATGCTCCAGTTGCCGCCGCTCTCGCACTGGGCCACGCGGTCCCAGGTGTCGACGGGTGCGGCTGCCGCTCCGGTGGCGGCCAACAGTGGCAGGGCCAGGCCGACCGAGGCCACGCCGGCGGCGGCGATGACCTTCTCGGCCTTGGTACTACGGCGGTGGCGAGGGGTGTTGGCGAACAGCACGGGACATCCTCTCCGCACGCCTGCGAGGTGAGCTGTCGGGTTCGGACCGGGAGGTTGGCCCGGCCGCCGTTCGCTCCGGACGCGGTCGCGTCGGCTGCTCGGCGGCTTCACCCCAAGCCGTTGGGACTACGGCGTTCACACTGGTTCCCCCGCTCCTGTCCGGTACCTGGTAGGTGGCCCGAGGGCGCGGCGGACAGGACTCGGCGTGCCGCGATCGGGGCCCGCAGCTGCGGGCATGTCGGAGAGTAGGCAAAGCTGACGAGCAATCACAAGCTCATATCACCATGATCACGCCGAAATTACGGATCTTCGATACACGTACACGAACGATCCAGGTATGTCCGGATTCGTTCCGAACCGGAGTGCGACGCGCGCCCCCGCCCCGGCGCGTCGTCGGCCCTGCGCGGCGGCGTGTCGCGGGGGCTGAAACGGCGTCAGCGGGGCGTGAAGGAGACCGGGAGGTCGCGCAGACCGCGCATGATCAGCCCGCCCCGCCAGCGCAGTTCCGCCGGGTCCGCCGCGAGCCGAACGTCCGGAAGCCTGGTCAGTAGGCTGCCGATCGCGCACTGCCCCTCAAGCCGGGCCAGCGGGGCGCCGATGCAGTAGTGGATGCCGTGACCGAAACCCAGGTGCGGGTTGTCCGAGCGGGCCAGGTCGAGGGTGTTCTCGGCGGAGAACCGGGCCGGGTCGCGGTCCGCCGCGGCCAGCACCACCAGCACCGGGTCGCCGACCGGGATCGCCGCCCCGCCGATGGTCAGCGGCGCGGTGGCGAACCGCCAGGTGGCCAGCTCCACCGGGCCGTCGTAGCGCAGGAGTTCCTCGACGCCGGTCTCCAGCAGGCCCGACTCGCCGCGGCCCAGCGACTCCTGGAGCAGGGTGCGCTGGTCCGGGGTGCGCAGCAGCGCGTACATGCCGTTGCCGATGAGGTTGATGGTGGTCTCGAACCCGGCGAAGAGCAAGATGAAGGCCATCGCCGCGGCCTCGTTCTCGGTGAGGTGCTCGCCGTGGTCGCTGGCCCGGATCAGGCCGGAGATCAGGTCGTCGCCCGGGTCGGCGCGCTTGCGGTGGATCAGGTCGGCCAGGTACCCGCGGATCTGCTTGACGGCCCGGCCGACCCCTCCCCTCTTACCGCCGACGTGGCGGATCATCATGCCCGCCCAGTCGCGCAGGTCGTCCTGGTCCTCGGCCGGGACGCCGAGCAGGTCGCAGATCGCGTAGATGGGGAGCGGGAAGGCGAACTCGTGGATCAGGTCGGCCTCGCCGCGGCCGGCGAAGGAGTCGATCAGCCGGTCGGTGATCTCCCGCACCCGCGGTTCGAACTCGGCCACCCGGCGCGGGGTGAACGCCTTGGAGACCAGCCGGCGCAGCCGGGTGTGGTCGGGCGGGTCGATGTTCAGCAGGTGGGTCATCAGGTCGGCCTGCCGCTCGCCGGGGATGCCGACCCGGCCGCTGCGGTGGGCCTGCTCGCTGTGGTGCGCCGGGTTCTTGGACAGCCGGGCGTCGGCGAGCGCCTGCCGGGCGTCCGCGTAGCGGGTGACCAGCCAGGCGTCGACCCCGCTCGGCAGGGTGGTGCGGTGCACCGGCGCGTGCTCCCGCAGCCAGGCGTACGCCGGGTAGGGGTCGGCGGCGAACTCCCAGGTGAACAGTGGCGGCTGGGGTGCGTGGGGCTGGTCTGGCATGTCTTGACCGTATCGGGAAGCGCCGGCGCGTGAGTCTGGTCACCTGGTGGGTAATCCCTGTTGCGGAGCGTCGGGGCGAGCCTACGATCCTCCGATAACCACCGTGGGCGGCGTGCGGGCCGGCCACGGGTGCGCGCTCTGAAAGGGGAGCAGGCCATGCGAGTAGCCGGTGCAGTGGTGGTCATCGCGGTGCTCGACGGGGGTTCGGGGGCCGACCTGGCCCGCCGGTTCTCCGCCGCCGGCGCCGCCGGCCTGCTCGTCGCCGACCTGCGCCCCGGCATCGCCGAGGACCTGGCCGCCGAACTCGACCGCCCCGGCTGCCCGGTGGTCGGCGTCTCCGGAGACGTCCACCACCCGGCGGACATCGCCGCGCTGGTCGCCACCGCCGTCAAGCACCTCGGCCCGATCGACCTGTTCGCGGTCGCGGGCCCGGACGGCGAGCGGATCGTCCAGCTCGCCGACCTGCCCGGCCACCTCGACCCGCTGGCCGAGGTCCTCGCCCTGGTCGGCGAGGCGATCGGCGAGGTCGTCCCGGCCCAGCGCCGCCCGGTCGCCGACGTCCCGCTGGCCGGCTAGGCCCCTCGACCGGTCAGGCCCGTCGGCCGGTCGGGCCCGTCGACCGGCTGGGCCCGTCGACCGGTCAGGGCTCCAGGCCCTCCGCGGCCCGGACCGCCGCGCGGTAGCGGCGGGCCGCCGCGCGCAGCGCCGCGTCCACGTCCACGCCCCGGTCGTACGCCCGCTGCGCGACGGCCAGCAGCAGGTCGCCCGCGGACTCGGCGGTCAGCTCGGCGGGCAGCTCGTACGGCGCGTCCGGCACGCCGGTGAAGTGCGCCCGGCGCACCCGGGAGACCAGTTTGGCCGCGTACGCCAGCGCGGGCAGCCCGGCGGGCACGCCGTCGAGCACCGACTCGCGCTGCTTCTCCGCCGCCTTCAGCTGCTCCCAGTTGGCCTCGGTCTCCGCGGAGCCGGTCACGCTCACGTCGCCGAACACGTGCGGGTGGCGGTACATCAGCTTCTCGACGATGTCGCCCGCGACGTCGTCGATCGAGAACGGGTCGCCGGCGTCCTCCTCGGCGATCCGCGCGTGGAAGAACACCTGCAGCAGCACGTCGCCGAGCTCCTCGCGCAGGGTCTCCCGGTCGCCCTCCTCGATCGCCTCGACCAGCTCGAACGCCTCCTCGACCAGGTACTTCACCAGGCTCTGGTGGGTCTGCTCGGCGTCCCACGGGCAGCCGCCGGGCGAGCGCAGCCGGTCCATCACGGTGACCAGGTCGAGCAGCCGGGCGCCCGGCAGGTCGTACGAGCCCGGCAGCACCTCGATCTCCGGGTGCTCGCCGGCCTCCTCCACCGCGATCCGGGCCAGCGCGTCGGTCAGGCCCGGGTCGCCGTCCGGGCTCTCCAGCCAGACGGCGGGCGCCCGCGCGAGCAGCAGCCGGGCCAGCGCGGGGGCGGACGGCCGCTCCACCACCTCCGGCTCGACGCCCGCCGCGCGCAGGGCGGCCAGCTGCGGGTGGTCCGCGACGCCGGCCAGCACCTCGGGCGCGGACCGGAGCGCCTCCCAGGCGGGCCAGGACAGCAGGCCGGGGGCGACGCGGTGGGTGGTGGTCAGCAGGATCAGCTTCGGGGTGTCCACGGGACCGAACCTATCGCGGGGCCCGGAGCGGCCGGTCGCGCCGGTCGGACCGCGGGCCGGTCAGCGGCGGCGGGCCGGTCAGCGGCGGCGGGCCCTGGACGCCAGGACCATCAGACCGGCCAGGGCGCAGCCGAGGGCGGCCAGGCCGACCAGTGGGAGAGCTCCGGCGCTCCCGGTGTCGGGGAGGCGGCCGCTCACGCCGGGGCCGCTCACGCCGGGGCCGGGCACGGGCTGCGGGGTGCCGCTCGGGCGCTGCGAGGGGCTCGCGGACGGCGGGGGGACGGTGCTGGAGTCGGGCGTGGCGGTGTCGTCCGGCCCGGTGCCGCCGGGCGCGTCCGGGTCGCTCTCCACGTACCCGGTGCGGTCGTTGTCGCTGCCCCCGGTGTCGTTGCAGGGCGAGCCGTCGCTGCCGTCGCAGGTCAGCACCGATTTGGCGGCCACCGCCGGGTTGCCGTGCGCCGGCAGGGCCGGCGCGGGGGCCGCGGCCAGGGGGACGAGCAGCCCGGCGACGGGCAGGGCCGCGCACAGTACGCGCAGCGTCCTCGGCCGGGGGGAACGGCGCTGAACCACGGGTGACCTCGCAACCGGTGCGGCGGGCTGGGCAGAGGTGCCCAGCCTCACCGGCCGGTGCGGGATCGCTCCGCGGACACGGCGGAGGCGCGGGGGCGCTCACCCGTCCGGTCCAGGAGCGCCCCGGGCGGCGTCAGAGGTCGCGGAGGGTCTGCGGGAGCCAGTTCTCGGTGCTGCCCTCCAGGCCGATCTTGGCGGTGTTCCAGGTGCCGTAGCGGGGGTTGACCTCGATGTGCAGGGCGGTGCCCGCGGCGACCAGGGCCTTGCGGATGGCGGCGTCGCCGTCGGCGCTGTTCGGGTCCTGGCCGCCGGCCAGCTTCACCAGGCCGATCTGCTGGCGGTAGAAGCCGTCGACGCCGTCGGCCGGGACGCCCTGCTTGGCGCGCAGCAGTTCGGCGAGCTTGGCCTCGCTGCCCACGGTCCGCGCGTCGGCGGCCCTGGCCTGGTCGATCTCGCCCTGGCTGACGTCGAGTCGGCGGTCCGCCAGGGCGCGGGCGACGACCTTGCCGAGGATCAGGTCGGAGACGGCGTGCCGGGCCAGGCCGGGCTGCTCGTCGCCGGCGGCGCCCGCCCGGTCGGTGCCCTCGCGGACGGCGGCGACCCGGGCCTGGACCTGGGCGACGCTGATCCGGTCGCCGCCGACCACCGCGGCCGCACCCTGGTGGGCCGGTGCGGCGCCGCAGGCGGAGAGGGCGGCGGCGGCGACCGCGGCGCCGAGCACGGCGAGCGGTCGGCGGGCGGAGCTGGTGCGGATCACTGGGGCCTCCTGGGCGGTGGAGCGCGGTCCGGTGGTGCTCTGCGCACGTCTGCGTACGTGGCTGGGACGAACCCTATTGACCACCGCCCGCCAGGACCAGACCCCCGCCGCCGTCCGGCGCGGCGGGGGTCCGGCGGTGCCGCTCCGCTACCGCTTGAGGTCCTCGAACATGGTGCCGAGGAACTCGGCGCACCAGGACAGCAGCTCCCGGCCGACCAGCGGCTTGCCGCCGATCCGGCCGCCGCTGCCGGGCCGCGGCACCAGCAGCTGCTGGGCGGCGGACTTGACCTGGGTGCGCGGGTAGAGCCGGTTCAGCCGCAGCTGCTGCGACTCGCGCAGCTCGACCGGGCCGAACCGGACGAAGGTGCCCTGCAGGGTGATGTCGCCGATGCCGCAGCGCCGGGCGAACAGCCGCAGCCCCGCCACCAGCAGCAGGTTCTCCACCGGCTCGGGCAGCTTGCCGTACCGGTCGGTGAGCTCCTCGCGGACCTGCGCGATGTCGGCCTCCGAGTTGACCGCCGCGATCGAGCGGTACGCCTGCAGCCGCAGCCGCTCCCCCGGCGCGTAGTCGTGCGGGACGTGCGCGTCGACCGGCAGCTCGATCCTCACCTCCAGCGGCTCCTCCTCCGGCTCCCCGCCGCCGCCCTCCAGCGACTCGCGGAACTCGGCGACCGCCTCGCCGACCATCCGCATGTAGAGGTCGAAGCCGACGCCGGCGATGTGCCCGGACTGCTCGCCGCCGAGCAGGTTGCCGGCGCCGCGGATCTCCAGGTCCTTCATCGCGACGTACATGCCCGCGCCCATCTCGGTGTGCTGGGCGATGGTGGCGAGGCGCTCGTGCGCGGTCTCGGTGAGCGGCTTCTCCGGCGGGTACAGCATGTACGCGTAGCCGCGCTCGCGGCCGCGGCCGACCCGGCCGCGCAGCTGGTGCAGCTGGGAGAGGCCGAAGGTGTCGCCGCGCTCGACGATCAGGGTGTTGGCGTTGGAGATGTCGATGCCGGACTCGACGATGGTGGTGGAGACCAGGACGTCGAACTCCTTCTCCCAGAAGTCGACGACGACCTTCTCCAGCTGGGTCTCCCCCATCTGCCCGTGCGCGGTCGCCACCCGGGCCTCCGGCACCAGGTCCTTCAGCCGGGCGGCCGCCTTGTCGATCGACTCGACCCGGTTGTGGATGTAGAACACCTGGCCCTCGCGCAGGAGTTCGCGGCGGACCGCGGCGGCGATCTGCTTCTCGTCGTACGGGCCGACGAAGGTCAGCACCGGGTGCCGCTCCTCCGGCGGGGTGGTGATGGTGGACATCTCGCGGATGCCGGTGACCGCCATCTCCAGGGTGCGCGGGATCGGGGTCGCGGACATCGTCAGCACGTCGACGTTGGCCCGCAGCTTCTTCAGCTGCTCCTTGTGCTCGACGCCGAAGCGCTGCTCCTCGTCGACGATGACCAGGCCCAGGTCCTTGAACCTGGTCTCCGAGGAGAACAGCCGGTGGGTGCCGATGACCACGTCCACCGAGCCCTCGAACAGGCCCTCCAGGACGGCCTTCGCCTCGGTGTCGGTCTGGAACCGGGACAGCGCCCTCACCGTGACCGGGAAGTTGGCGTACCGCTCGGCGAAGGTCGAGAAGTGCTGCTGCACCAGCAGCGTGGTGGGCACCAGCACCGCCACCTGCTTGCCGTCCTGGACGGCCTTGAAGGCGGCGCGCACGGCGATCTCGGTCTTGCCGTAGCCGACGTCGCCGCAGATCAGCCGGTCCATCGGGACGGACTTCTCCATGTCGGCCTTGACCTCGCCGATGGTGGTCAGCTGGTCGGGCGTCTCCGCGTACGGGAAGGCGTCCTCCAGTTCGCGCTGCCACGGGGTGTCCGGGCCGAAGGCGTGGCCGGGGGCCGCCATCCGGGCCGAGTACAGCTTGATCAGGTCGGCGGCGATCTCCTTGACCGCCTTCTTGGCCCGCTGCTTGGTCTTCGCCCAGTCCGCGCCGCCGAGCCGGTGCAGGGTCGGCGCCTCGCCGCCCACGTACTTGGTGACCTGGTCGAGCTGGTCGGTCGGCACGAACAGCCGGTCGCCGGGGTGGCCGCGCTTGGCGGGCGCGTACTCCAGCACCAGGTACTCGCGGGTGGCGCCCTGCACGGTGCGCTGCACCATCTCCACGTACCGGCCGACGCCGTGCTGCTCGTGCACCACGTAGTCGCCGGCCGCCAGCGCCAGCGGGTCGATCGCGTTGCGGCGGCGGGACGGCATCCGGCGCATGTCCTTGGTGGAGGACCGCTGGCCGGACAGGTCGGTCTCGGTGACGACGGTGAGCTTCAGCTCCTCGTCGACGAAGCCGTGCTCGATCGAACCGCAGGAGACGTACACCACGTCCCGGGTCGGGGCCTCGGCGAGGTCGGCGACCAGCCGGGCCGCGATGCCCTCGTTGCCGAGCACCTCGGCCAGCCGGGACGCCGGGCCGTGGCCCTCGGTGACCATCACCACCCGCCAGTCGGCGGCCAGCCGCTCCCGGGCGTCGGCGATCGCCCGCGCGGTGTCGCCGCGGTACGCCTCGACGGCGTGCATGCCGAGGGTGAGCGTGTCGGCGTCGCGTTCGAGGATGCCGTCGACCGTGGAGTCGCTGGTGGCGAACGGGCTCACCGACCACCACGGCAGGCCGATGCCCGCCGCGTGCTCGCGGACGTCCGCCAGCGACCACAGCGAGGCGGCCGAGACGTCGATCGCCTCCAGGTCGATCGGGCGGTCGGCGCCCGCCGCGGCGGCCACCCAGGACGCGGCCAGGAACTCCTGGCTGGTGGCGACCAGGTCGGCGGCCCGGGTGCGGACCCGCTCCGGGTCGCAGACCACGGCGATCGAACCGGCCGGGAGGACGTCCAGCAGCAGCTCCATGTCGTCCACCAGCACCGGGGCCAGCGACTCCATGCCCTCGACCGCGATGCCCTGCGCGATCTTGTCCAGGATCTCGCCCAACTCGGGGTGCTCGGCGGCCAGTTCGGCGGCCTTCGCGCGCACCTCGGCGGTCAGCAGCAGCTCCCGGCAGGGCGGCGCCCACAGCCCGTGCTCGGCGATCTCCAGCGAGCGCTGGTCGGCGACCTTGAAGTAGCGGATCTCCTCGACCTCGTCGCCCCAGAACTCCACCCGCAGCGGGTGCTCCTCGGTCGGCGGGAAGACGTCCAGGATGCCGCCGCGCACCGCGAACTCGCCGCGCTTCTCGACCAGTTCGACCCGGGCGTAGGCGGCGGCCGCCAGCTTGCGGGCGATCTCGCCCAGGTCGTGCTGCTCGCCGCGGCGCAGCGCCACCGGCTCCAGCTCGGCCAGGCCCTTCACCTGCGGCTGCAGCACGCTGCGCACCGGCGCGACCACCACCTGCACCGGGCCGGCGGCCGGGTCGTCGGCGCGCGGGTGGACGATCCGGCGCAGCACGGCCAGCCGGCGGCCGACCGTGTCCGAGCGCGGGGAGAGCCGCTCGTGCGGCAGCGTCTCCCAGGCCGGGAACTCGGCGACCGCGTCGGCGGGCAGCAGCGAGCGCAGCGAGGCCGCGAGGTCCTCGGCCTCCCGGCCGGTGGCGGTCACGGCCAGCACCGGCCGGCCCGCCTCGCCGCCGCGGGCGGCCAGCGAGCGGGCCAGCGCGGCGATCGCGAACGGGCGGGCGGCGGGCGGTCCGACCAGGTCGAGGTGCTGCCTGTGCCCCGTGGCCGCCGCCTCGATCGCCTCGGCGAGGGCGGCGTCCCGTACGACGACATCGAGCAGTCCGGACAGGCTCATACGTCAGTTTCTCCACGACGGGGAGTGGCCCGGCGCAGGAGGCGGCCGGGCAGCGCGACAGGCCCGGAACGCGGTGCGCCCGGGGGGTGTCCAGCCTACGCCGCACCGCGCCCGTGCACGCGGTGCGGCACCCCCCGCCGGCGTCGGCACGGGCTCGTCCAGAGATCACGCGGCCGACACGTTGCTGTCACTGTGCGGCCATGGTCGCCGCGCACCATTGGTGTCAGCGCAGGCCGCATCCAACCGTGGGGGATGGCTGCGGAAGCGCGGTCGCACCTCGATGGGGGTCGGGAGTGCGAAGGCCGGGCGGCCCTGGGTGGGGGCGCCCGTGCCACTCACGCCGGGACTCGCGGCGTCCGCTCCCGGGCGGGCGCCGCGGCTCTCGGCGTCCTGGCGTTCCGGTGTCCTGGCGTTCCGGTGTCCTGGTGTTCCGGTGGTCAGAGCAGCTTGCCGTCGCGCAGCCGGACCTGCTGCTCGCAGCCGTCGGCCAGGTCCTGGTCGTGGGTGGCGATGACCATGGTGGTGCCGTGGGTCTCGCGCAGGTCCTTCAGCAGCTGGACCACCTCCTCGCCGGTGCGGCTGTCCAGGTTGCCGGTGGGCTCGTCGGCGAGCAGCAGGGCCGGCGAGTTGATCAGGGCCCGGGCGATCGCCACCCGCTGCTGCTGCCCGCCGGAGAGCTTGGACGGCAGGGCGTCCTCCCGCCCGGCGAGGCCGACGGCGGCGAGCAGCTCGCGGGCCCGGGCGCGCTTGTCGAAGCCGGTGCGGACGGGCAGCACGGGGGCGATCACGTTGTCCAGCACGGTGAGCGCGGGCAGCAGGTGGAAGCGCTGGAAGACGATGCCGATGCCGCGCCGGTAGTCGGCCAGGGCGCGCCGGCCGAGTGCGGCGATGTCCGTCCCGGCGACCTCGATGCTGCCGCTGTCGGGGCGCTCGATGGCGCCGATCAGGTGCAGCAGCGTCGACTTGCCGGAGCCGGACGGGCCGGTCAGCGCGACCAGCCGGCCCGGGGCGATCCGCACGCTGACCCCGTCGACGGCGACCAGCTGCTGGTCGCCGCCCGTCCGGAACGCCTTGCGCACGTCGGTGACGACCACTTCGGCGCCCCGGGCCGGCCGGGTGTCGGTGGTCTCGGTGGTCTCGGTCATGCGGGTCAGTCCTCCGTGAGAAGTCGGCCGAGCGGGATGCGCCGCAGCAGCGCGGCCGGGACGAGCGCGGCCAGCACGGTGACCAGCACCGCCCCGACGGCGACGGCCCCGGCGGTGGCCAGCAGCACGGCGGGCAGCCGCCCCGCCAGCGCGGCGGTGGCGGCGGTGCCGACGGCGGCGCCGCCGAGCGCCCCGGCCAGGCCCAGCAGGGTGCCCTCGGCGAGGACGAGCCGGCCCAGTTCGCCGTCCCGCCAGCCGGACGCGGCCAGCGCGGCGAACTCCCCGGCGCGCTCCCGGATGCCCAGGTAGAGCACGTCGGCGACGGCGAGCGCGCCGAGCACCAGCACGGTGCCGACCGCGGCGTAGTCGATGCCGCGGATCCGGAACGACACGGCCTGCCCGAGCAGCGAGCCGACCAGCGAGTTGCGGAACGTCCAGGTGACGCCGAGCAGGACGGTCAGCGCGGAGCTGCCGATGGCGACGCTCAGCACGCCCAGCAGGCTGCGTCCCGGGGTGCGCCGCAGGTTGCCGGCGGCGAGGCCGAGCAGGCCGCGGCCGCGGCGGGCCCGGCGCGGGTCGGAGACGGCGGGGCGGACGGCCTCGGCGGGGACGGCCCGGGCGGCCCGCAGCACCGGGACGGCCCCGGCCAGCAGGGCCAGCAGGACGGCGCCGGGGACGGCGAGCGCGGCGCGCGGCAGGGTGGCGTGCAGGCCGAACAGCCGGGCCGTCGGCCAGGCCAGTGCGGCGCCCGCCAGCCCGGCGGTCAGCCCGAGCAGGGCGACCTCGCCGAGCAGCGTCGCCCCGATCCGGCCCGCCGTCCAGCCCAGGCAGGACAGCACGCCCAGTTCGGTGCGCCGGGAGCGGACGGCCGCCGCCACCGAGTTGGCGACGAACAGCGCGCAGACGGCGAGGATCAGCACGAACAGGGTGAGGCTCTTGCGGTCCAGCGCGTCCAGCACGGTGAAGGCGACGCCGAGCTTGACCCAGTTCTGGGTGAGCGCCAGCGCGGGCCGCCCGTACCCGCCGGGCGGCAGCGCGATGTCCACCGGCCGGGGCGAGGAGCCGTAGGTGACGTCCACCAGCAGCCCGGTGGACTGCTGGATCTGCTCGGCGACCAGCCGCACCCGCTCCCGGCTGACCGGGTCGGTGCCGGTGACGCCGTCGACCTTGACCCGGACCGAGCTGATCGGGTCGCGGAAGTGCATCTGCCCCTCGTACGCGCCGCCGGTGATCGCGGGCAGTGCGTCCAGGGTGGTGAGCAGCTGCGGCGGCTGGGTGAGCAGGCCGGCCATGTTCCCGTCGGGCCGCAGCGGCTTCCCGCCGAGGGCCTGCCGGGCGGCGTCGTCGGCGCCGGTGGTGCCGGGGGCGTCGAAGACGCCGAGCGGGACGGCGGTCAGCGGGTTGGTGGGGGCCAGCTTCCCGGGGTCGTAGACGCCGACGACGTCCGGGGCCGGCATGTCCTGGCCCTGCGCCGGGTGGGGGCGCACCGGGCGCAGCGCGGTGTCGGCGTTGCTCGGCGGCACCTGGTACCAGGGGACGTTCGAGTTCCGCATCGCCCAGGTGTCGTCGGGGTTGTGCACCTCGGCGGGCGCCAGGGCCCCGCCGGGGCCGGTGCTCCACTCGATCTGGCCGGAGCTGAACGTCACCAGGGGGGCGTTGTCGCGGAACGAGCCGGCCTTCTTGTCGAGGGCCTCGCGCAGCGCCTGGTCGTACGCCTCCCCGGCGGTGATCCGCCGTTCGGCGACCCGGGGCCCGGTCAGCCCGGCCATGGCGTCCTCGCCGAGCTGGGCGGGGTTGCGGCCGCCGGCGCCGTCCAGCCGCTCGACGGTGATGTCGAGGGTGCTGTCCAGGTCGCTGCGGGCCGCCGCCAGCACCGGGAACGTCGTGCTGGTGAGGGTCTTGGCGACGGTGGTGCCGTCGGGGGAGGTCTCGGCGGCCCGCACCTCGCGGGTGCCGGCGGGCTGGTGGTCGGCGAGGTAGCGGCCGGACGTCACGGTGCCGTCCAGGCCGTCCAGCGCGGCCTCCGAGGCCGGGTCGACCGCGCCGATCAGCAGCGGGGTCGGGATGCTCGCCAGGTAGCCGGCCCGGCCGGTCCCCTCGGTGCGGCTGATGTCCACCCCGTTCGCCGTCCAGGTCCAGGCCCCCGCGGAGGAGCACTCCACCGTCGGGGCCGGGGCGAACGGCTTGCTGCCGGCCCCGGCCTTCCGCTCGGGGCACGCCTCGACCCGCGTCCCGTCGGGCAGTTCCTCCAGCGTCCCGCCGCCCTGGCCGCCGCCCGTCCGCGTGACCATGTCGTTGCGGGTGACGTACTGGTAGGTGGTGGCGGCCGGGAAGGCGCTCAGCCCCCCGTCGGTGCGGGTGGTGGCGGTGACCTTGAACAGCGCGCCGTCCTGCCCCGCCGGGATCTGCGGCACCAGGTCGACCTGGGTGCTGACCAGCGGCGTCGTGTACCCGACCAGGGCCAGCGGCGCGGCGACCAGCACCCCGGGGACCTGCTGGATCCGGTGCCACTGGTCCAGGGTGATCCCGCCGTAGATCCCGGACATGAACCCGGCCTGGACCAGCCCCCGCTGCTGCTCGGTGGCGCTGCGCCCGTCCACCGGACGGACCAGGATGTCGTACGCGGAACGGGAGTTGGCCTCGACCGTCCCCTTGACCTGCAGCTCCTGCGTCCGGGCCGCGCCGGTGAGCACCGTGAACGCCGAGGTCGCCACCGCGATCCCGGACATCAGGGCGACCGCCCGGCCCAGCCGGTGCCGCAGTTGCGAGCGCACCATCAGTAACACGTCGACCGCCTCATTCCGCTCACCGTTCCGTCAGCCCCGCGGCCCAGTGCCGCCGAGGACCGTGCCGACCACGCCGGACGCCGCCACCGGGCCCCAGGACCGGGAGTCGTGGCTGGCCCCCGGGTTGTCGCCCAGCAGCACCACCTGCCCCCGGGGCACCTCCGACCCGGCGGGGAGGCCGGCGGCGGCGCAGACCTCGGGCGGCATCGGCTGGCCGGCGACCGCGGCGACCCGCTTCACCACCAGGCTCCGCCTGCCGCCCCGCAGGTGGGCGGGGACGGCGGCGACCACGATCCGCCCGGGACGTGCCGCCAGCCGCCCCGCGCGCAGGTAGAGCACCCGCTGGCCGTCGCGCAGGGTGGGTTCCATGCTCGCCCCGCTGACCCGGAGCCGGACCAGCGTCCGGCGCAGCAGGAGCAGCGGCAGCAGCACGGCCACCGCCCCGGCGGACAGCATCCAGTGGCCGCCGGTCACGGCTCTCCCCCCTCGCCCGGGATCACCGCGCCGCGCCGATCGGCTGCTGGTCCCCGGCCGGGTCACGATAGCCGTCGGCCTGGGTCTCGAACAGCCGGGCGTAGTCGCCGCCGAGCTCCACCAGCCGCCGGTGGTCGCCGAGTTCGGTGATCCTGCCGTCCCGGAGCACGGCGATCCGGTCGGCGTCGCGGACGGCGCTCAGCCGGTGCGAGATCACCACGGCGGTGGTGCCGGCGCGCAGTTCGCGCAGTTGGTCGTGGATCTCCTTCTCGGCGTCGGCGTCCAGTCCCGCGCTGGGCTCGTCCAGGATCAGCAGGTCGGAGTCCCGCCGCATGAAGGCGCGGGCCACCGCGACGCGCTGCCACTCGCCGCCGGACAGCGAGGTGCCCGAGGTGCTGCCGTCCGGCCCGGGTTCCGCGGCGAACATCCGGCTGAGCAGGGTGCGGTAGCCGCCCGGGAGCCGGGTGAGCCGGTCGTGGATGCCGGCCGCCCGGGCGGCGTCGGCGACCGCCTCGGCGTCGTCCAGGCGGTCGAGCCGGCCCAGGCCGACGTTCTCGCCGGCCGTCAGGTCGTAGTGGCAGTAGTCCTGGAAGACCACGCCGATCCGTTCGCGCAGCTGCTCGGGGGTGAACTCGCGGATGTCGGTGCCGTCCCAGCGGATCGTGCCGCGGGTCGGGTCGTAGAGCCGGCAGAGCAGTTTGACCAGGGTGCTCTTGCCGGCGCCGTTCAGGCCGACCAGGGCGAGCGTCCCGCCGACCGGGATGGTCAGGTCGACGCCGCGCAGCACCCACTGCGCGTCGTCGTGGTAGCGGAACCAGACGTCCTCGACGGTGATCGCCGAGGCCGGGGAGGCCGGGCGGACCGGCGCCCCGGGCAGGACCAGGTCCGGCGGGGCGGTGCGCACCGCGCGGTAGGACCCGAAGGTGATCAGCGCCTGGTAGGCGGTGCTGCCGCTGCCCGCGATCTGGGCGACCGCGCTCTGCACCCCGGCGGCGGCGGCCAGGAAGACCGACACGTCGCCGAGCGACAGCGCCCCGCGCCCGGCCTCCCGCACCGCCCAGAACAGGCCCGCCCCGTACACCGCCGCGACCAGCGCCGACGGGGGCAGCAGCCACCGCAGGTTGCGGCGCGCGGTGCCGCGCTCGGCCTCGCTCGCCGCGACCAGGTCCCGGCGGGCCCGGTCGCGGAAGAAGTCCTGCAGGCCGAACAGCCGGATCTCCTTCACCGCGTCCGCGTTCGAGAGCAGGCTCCCGTAGAACATCTGCCGCCGGACGACCGGTGTGATGCCCTGCAGCAGGGCGG
Organism: Kitasatospora sp. NPDC057198; assembly: GCF_042670125.1. Classification (NCBI taxonomy): domain Bacteria; kingdom Bacillati; phylum Actinomycetota; class Actinomycetes; order Kitasatosporales; family Streptomycetaceae; genus Kitasatospora; species Kitasatospora sp. NPDC057198. Next base: position 22,684 of record NZ_JBHUWH010000069.1, read on the forward strand.
CCTGGCGGCGGCCGGCGGTGAGCTGGGTGCGCAGCACCGGGAGGCCGGCGGCGACGATCACCGTCCCGAGCACCGGGTTGAGCACGAACACGGTGGCCAGGAAGCCCACCAGGGTGACCGCGGACTGGAGCACGGAGACCGCGGCCCCGATCAGCTGGGAGGGCGCGGCCTGTCCGACCTGCTGGGCCATCCGCAGCTCGTCCTGGAACCCCGGGTCCTCGAAGTACCGCAGGCCGGGCAGCCGGTTGACGCCCGCGAACAGCTCGTCCTGGACGCGCACCCGCACCTGCCGGGCGTGCTGCGCCTGGAGGTATCCGGTGATCGCGGGCAGCACGGCCGCGGCCAGCGCGGCGGCGGCCAGCAGGACGACGGTCCGCCGGGTGCCGCCGTCCGAGGGGTTCCGGACGAGCGTGTCGAACAGGTCGCGCACCAGCAGCGCGGTGGCGGCCGGCAGCAGGCCGGCCAGCACGCTCCCGGCCAGGTGGCCGAGCAGCACCGCCCGCCCGGAGCGCCAGGCCAGGCCCGCGGCGTCGGCGGCGGAGCGCAGGATCCGGCGGTCGGGGCGCTGCCAGGGGCCGGTCACGGCGTCCGCGCGGGGATCGTGGGCAGGCTGCCGGCGGACGGCCCCCGGTCGGTGATCCGGCCCTCGGCGTCCACGGTGAGGAAGCTCGGCCACACGGTGATGCCGAGCGCCTCGGCCACGCCGGTGCCGGCCGGTTCCACGACCACTCGGGCCACCGGGTCGAGCAGCCGCAGCAGCTGCCGCTCCAGCGGGCCGCCGCCCTGGACGACGGCGAGCGCGGCCGCGCGGCCGCCCGGCCGCTCGCGGGCCGCCTCGGCGAACTCCGGCGCCTGGTCCAGGCAGGGCCGGCAGGTGGAGGAGAAGAAGCCGATCACCAGTTCGCCGCTCAGGTCGTCCCGGGTGACCGGCCCGTCGGAGAGGGTCCGGGCGGTGAACCCGGGCAGCGGGGAGCCGTCCGGCAGCCGGTTGGACCGGGGTGCTCCGCCCGGCGCCCCGGTTCCGGAAACGGCGGTCCTGCGGGCCAGGGCGAGCGTGAGGAGCAGATTGAAGATGGACAGACAAGCCACCAGGCAGACGGCGACTGCAAGCACTTTCACGGCCTCCGATCGGGCGGGCTGGAATGCATTTCAATGACGCCCGGAATGTTCGACAGAGGGCTTGGCGAAAACATCTGCAACGATTTCCGAGAAGATCAGGAGAATACTGGAGGGAACTGCCACCAGGAGGCCGACCGCCATTCCCCCGTAATCCGGTACGACCGTCGGCCGGGAAGTCGTGAAGGCGGCCCAGGAGCCGACGGCGCAGAACGCCAGGAGAACGCAGTTGCGCACCACCTGGGCGGGGCCGACCGGAGCCGTCGAGACCCCGAAGCAGGAGCAGGGGGCGGCGATCCCGCGCCGCAGCACCGAGACCAGGGCCGCGGTGAACACCGCCAGCATCGCCGAGGCCAGGACGAACGCCCAGGCCGCCGGCGCGGGCACCCAGACCGCCACCGCCACCGCGGCCTCCGCCACCGGCACCGCGACCGACAGCGGCCCGGCCAGCCGTCCGGGCACCACCCGCATCGCCCGCAGCGCCGCCGCGAACCGCGCGGGCGACCTGCCCTTCCCGAGCGCGGAGGCCGCGAACACGATCGTGACCACGGCCCGGCAGGCCGGCAGGAGCTGGTCGTTCATGGTCCTCCTCCACGGTGCGCCGCTC